>JACQYS010000001.1 GCA_016208105.1 Desulfovibrio sp. | reverse complement strand
GGCCTTTTCGGTTCCGAACCGGCGCTGGAATGTAATCAGGTCCATATCGTGGTAAGGTTTGGCCATGGCGAGCCTCCTCAACAGTCTAGATTCTTTCTATAAAGTATGGAAATTGCGGAGCGAAGGCAATAGCCACGTTTCGATAAGAAGTCCTGGGAGCGTGGTATGATAGGTCATGGCTGGTTACCGCCCCAGGAAGGTGGCGTCTTCGCTGCCCAGATACGCGGCCAAGACTTTCGGGTCGGTCTGAACCGTCTCCGGAGTGCCCTGGGCCAGCACCTGCCCGAAATCGAGCACCACCACCTGGTGCGAAATATTCATGACCACGCCCATGTCGTGTTCCACCAGGAGAACGGTCAGCCCCCACTCCTCGTTGATGTCGAGAACGAAACGGGCCATTTCCTCGGTTTCCTCCAGGTTCATGCCGGCCATGGGCTCGTCCAAGAGCAGCAGGCGAGGCTCCGCTGCCAAGGCGCGGCCAAGCTCCACCCGCTTCTGCAGGCCGTAGGGCAAGAGGCCCGCGGGCTGATGGCGGTAGGGGGAGAGGTTCAGGAAGTCTATGATCTCCTCCACCCTGCGGCGATGCGCGTCCTCGGCGCGCCGGGCCGCTCCGAAATAGAGGATGGACGCCAGCAGGCCGTAACCGAGCTGGGCGTGGCGGCCCACCATGAGGTTGTCCAGTACGGAGAGGCCCTTGAAAAGGGCTATGTTCTGGAACGTGCGCGAAAGCCCCATGGAGGTGCGCCGATGAGCGGGCATGGAGAGAAGCTCAAGCCCATCCAGGCGGATGGAGCCGCTTTCCGGACGGTAGCGTCCCGAGATGCAGTTGAGCATGCTGGTCTTGCCGGCTCCGTTGGGACCGATCAGCGATGCAATGCTGCCCTGCTCCACCTTGAAGCCGACATCCACCAGCGCCGCGATGCCCTTGAAGGTCAAGGTGACATCAGAAACGTCCAAGAGGGGCATCAGCGCTCCCACTCCGAGGCGAAGTCCGCCGGAGTGTTCATGCGGTAGCCCCGGGCTTCGAGCTCGGCGATTATTTCCGAGGGATCGTCCGTGGCCAGGCGGATGACCAGTTGGCGCTTTCCGCCCATGGGAAACGTGGCTGTGGAGAGGATGGAGACGCCCTTGTCCTTGATCACGCCCGCTATGGCGTGGAGCACGCCCCGCCGGTCCTCCACCTCGAAGAAGATGCGCGAGCCCCCCTGGCGAAAGCCCATCTCCTCCACCAGGAAATCGAGCATCACCGTGCGGTTGATGTAGCCAATGAGTTTGCCCGAGGAGTCGAGCACCGCCAAGCCTGCCAGCTTCTTCTGGTACATCATCTCCGCGGCGGCCTCGATTTCCATCTCCGGCGGCACGCTCACGATGTCTCGGTGCATGATCTTGTCCACCGTGAGCCGTGAGAGCAGATACAGGGCCTCGTGCTTCTCCAGGGTGGACATGACTGAAGGCAAGGCCGCCGAGACGTCCGCCTTGCGCACGTATCCCACAGCCTTGTCCCCTTCGGTGACCAGCAGCATGCCCAAAGCCTGCTTTTCGAGCAGGTCCTGGACCTTCGCGACAGGAGTCTTCGGAGTGACCGTTATGAAATCCTTGAGCATTTTCAGGCCGACGTACATGGCGCCCTCCCCAGGTTGTCTCTTTTTTGACAACTTGGAAGGCTTGACGCAAACGCTATTCGACCAACGGCATAAATTCCCCCCATGAACGGAGGGATTGAGGTGTTTTTTTCTTCTTTCGGCAGCTTGGGGAAGCGATCAAGGCGAAGACACCACAACAAGGGCTCGCGTCATCCGGACGTTCGGCCTGACAGCGGGCTCTCCACTGAAAATGGCTGTATTGCTAGGTTTACAGAAGTTTTGAGCTGAACTGAACTGGCCGAAGGGTCAATAATTGGCGTCTGGAGACCTTCAATTTCAGCGGCATTTTCGGGTTTTTGACGGATTACAAATATCATACCAACACGGTATAGTATCATGCCTCCTTCACTCACTCAAATCCTGCAATCGACCTTGCGAAAATGGCACGCCAGACTCGACGTATCGTCCCAGCAAACTATCCCCGGGAGGAATGCAGCTTGAGTTCGTTGACGTACCCGTGCCGCGTGGTGACGCACCTGCTGAAACGCAACTCCACAGGCCTGCCGTGGAGGTCAAGGGCCAGGCGCCTCACCGCCAGCAACGGAGCCTTCTCCGGCACGCCGAGGCGCTTGGCATCCGTGGCATTTGCGGTAACGGCGGTGAGAAACTCCATGGCCCGGGCGATGGTGACGCCGTACCGCTTCTGGAAGTAATCGTACAGGGTGTTCGGTAGCGTGCCCATGCCACGCTTTTCGATGTCGGGGTAAAGGGCGCTTGGCAAATAGATGCGTTCGTTGATCGCAGCCTGCCCGTCCAGCACGCGCACGCGTTCGATCCTCACCACGTCGTCGCCGGTTTTCAGTTGCAGGTGCGTGGCAACCTTCTGCTTCACCTTCTCCTTGCGTACCAAGACCACCTGGGATGACGGGAAATTCGGTTTGCCATCCAGGTTTGTCCACAGGAAGAAACGGTAAAAGTGGAGATCGCTGTCAAAGGTTGGGATGGCAGTCCCTTTGCCTTGGAACCGCTGAACTCGCCCTTCGCTGGTGAGTTCGTTCAAGGCCTTGCGGATGGTGCCCTGGCTGACCCCGTATTCCTTGGCCAGGGCCGTTTCACTGGGCAGGAACGTGCCCGGCGGCCAATCACCGGCAGCTATGCGGCTTAAAAGAGTCTCTTTGGCCTGTTGATACAAGGGGCGAAAGGATGGTCTGTTCGGCATATTTTCCGCCTTGTCAGGATATGCTTCCCGCCTTCCGGCGTGGACACGGCAACTCGAACGCCCGTTTGCTCACGAGCGGCCGCTGTCTGCTCTATAAAAATATGTGGTGTTGGCGCTGGGCAAAACGGCAATGCGGGCAGCGGGCCCAAGGGAAGCCAGCCAACGATCCAAGGTTTCCTGGAGTTCCCCCTTCACCAGGTGGCACTGGGCGAGGGTCTCGGCGTCCAGCTCGGATTTGATCACCACCTCGTTGCGGGTCAATGTCCGGCTGAAGAGAAAGGATTTGTGCGCTCCCATGCGGAAGCCGGCCTCTTTGAACTCCTTGAGCTGTTCACACGGCGTTGAAAAACGCCGTACATAGTCGAGATAGACGTCGTCACCGACACCCTGGGCGCATTCGGCCAGCAGGAGAATCTTCCCCCCCTCACGCGCGCACAGAGAGGCCATGTTGAGCCCCTTCTGGGCCTGATAGAGGCAGATGTCCTTGGGTGTTCCCCCGCAGGAGGCCACCACGATGTCGTAGGGTTCATCAAAGGCCAGGCCGTATACCTGGGCGGCAATCTTGGCCCCCTGGAACATGGTCTCGGCCGGGCGCCCTGCAACAAGCCCCACCACTTCCTTGGCAGGGTTCAGGACCACGTTCACCGCCAAGTCGATTCCAGCCAGTTCCCCGGCCTCGTTCAAATCCAAGCGGACCGGATTGGTTTGCGCCTCGCCGACCTGGGCGCCGGGGAGGTCCATCAATCCATGATTGTGCTGGATCAACGCCTTTGCCCCCAGCCCAATGACCGCCCCCTTGGCTCCCCCCGTGAACCCGACGAACTGATGCGGATCAATCTGCCCCACCACTATTTTTAATTGCGCGCCGCTGAACACCGAATTGATCAGGACCGGTGTTCCCCGGCTCGTGACGCCAAAACTCGTGACGGGCGAACGTTCTGCATCGTGAGTGGCCACAGCGCAGCCTCGCAGATCTTCGGGAAGGATGCGCCCAAGCTGGGCGGCGTCGGGCTCGGGGTGAAGGCCCCCTCCAACCACTATGGTCACTGCCGAAGGAGCAAGCGCCGGATACGCAGCAAAAATCCTGTCCAACAGTAATGGAAGGATACGCTTGAGCGGAGTGGGACGCGTTTCGTCCGGCACAGCGATGGCCACGCTTTTGGGAGCAGGCATGGACTCCAGAGGGGGATGGGCGATCGGTGCGTCCAGTGCCGTTCGCAGGGCCTTGCCTAAATCTGAAACGACCGGGACGGAACGGGCATTGAGGACATCCACGCCCGCAGTGTCGGGCAAGAGAAAACGTACATGGCCAGATCCGTACTTCAAGGTCATTTCCACAAGGACCTCCACAGGCATTGAAGTTTTATAAATTTTAAATCAAACATTACAAGCATTTTTAGATTTAATAGCCCTGAATCCCACTTCCTTGTCTTATAATATTTTCAAACCTCTTGACTGTCTTATATAAGACATACTACACCTCAATCAACACGTTTGCAAGGAGGGAGTTATGGCTATCCAGTTCCTAGTTCACGAACCTGGCGACATGGTCGGGGTCGTTGTGGTCGAAGGTGTCAAAGCCGGGCAAGAGCTCTCCGGTTGGGTGATGGAAGGCGACAAAACGCTCGTGGTGAAAGTTCTGAGCGACATTCCCATCGGGCACAAGGTCGCTCTGAAAGACATGAATTCGGGCGACACCGTAATCAAGTACGGCATCGACATCGGCAAGGCCGTAGCCCCCATCAAAGCCGGCGAACATCTGCACGTTCACAACGTCAAGACCAAGAGGTGGTAGGGAGATGAAAACCAAATTTCTGGGTTATCGCCGCGAAAACGGCCGGGTTGGCGTTCGCAACCACGTAATCATCCTGCCCCTGGACGATTTGTCCAACGCCGCCTGCGAAGCCGTGGCAAACAACATCAAGGGGACCATGGCCATTCCCCACCCATACGGCCGCCTGCAGTTCGGCGAGGACCTCGAACTCTATTTCCGCACGTTGATCGGCGCTGGTTCCAATCCCAACGTTGCTGCGGTGGTGGTCATCGGCATCGAACCCGTGTGGACGGCCAGGATCGTGGACGGCATCGCCAAGACCGGCAAGCCTGTGGCCGGGTTCGCCATCGAGCAGAACGGCGACTTGAACACCATCTGCGCCGCCTCCCGCAAAGCCAAGGAATTCGTGCAGTGGGCCAGCGAGATCCAGCGCACCGAATGTGACGTGAAGGAACTTTGGGTTTCCACCAAGTGCGGAGAATCCGACACCACCTCGGGCATCGCCTCCAACCCCACCGTGGGCAACGCCTTCGACAAGCTCTACGACAAGGGCGCCACCCTGATGTTCGGCGAAACCACCGAGATCACCGGCGGCGAACATCTGGTGGCCGCGCGTTGCCGCACCCCGGAGATCAAGGCCCAGTTCATGGCCATGTTCGACCGCTACGCCGCGCTGGTGGAAGCCCACAAGGTGAACGACCTGTGCGACTCCCAGCCCACCAAGGGCAACATTGAGGGTGGGCTAACCACCATCGAGGAAAAAGCCCTGGGCAACATCCAGAAGATCGGCAAGAAGTGCGTCATCGATGGCGTGCTGGACAAAGCTGAAAGCCCCACGGGCCCTGGGCTCTGGTTCATGGATTCCTCTTCGGCAGCGGCCGAAATGGTCACCCTGTGCGCGGCCGCAGGCATGGTGGTGCACTTCTTCCCCACGGGCCAAGGCAACATCATCGGCAACCCGATCATTCCGGTGATCAAGCTGGGAGCCAATCCTCGCACCGTGCGCACCATGAGCGAGCATATCGACGTGGACGTCTCGGGCATCCTGCGCCGCGAGATGAACATGGACCAGGCCGGCGACGCCCTGCTGGACATGATGATGCGCACGGTCAACGGCCGCCTGACTGCCACCGAGGCTCTTGGCCACCGCGAATTTGTCATCACCAGGCTTTACGAAAGCGCCTAGCCAGCGCGGATTATTTGCCCCGCGCCAAAGCGGCGCGGGGCTTCTAGAACTCAGGCGGTTTGAAACAAGGCCGGAAACCGCCAAGGCAAGGAGGGTAGGACGAGGTGTTCAGCTGTACGGCTTAGACGCCTTGCCAGCTATTTTTCGGTCCGGCCGTTTAGTCGGGCCAGTCGGGTGCAAGCGTCTCTAGACCGCTGATTTTTACATTCAGGGAGGTCGTGATGATACGCATTTCACTGCTGCTATTGTCGGCTCTGGTTCTGAGTTCGCCAGTCTTGTCATACGCCGCCGAGGCTTTCCCCACCAAACAGCTCACCTATGTTGTGACCTTTGATCCGGGCGGTCAGTCCGACCGCGAAGCCCGCCGCCAACAAAGCCATCTGGCCAAACTCCTGGGCCAGCAGGTCATCGTCGACTACAAGGTCGGAGGTGGCGGCGCCCTGGGCTGGAAGGAACTGGTTCGTTCCAAGCCCGACGGCTACACCTTCGTGGGCATAAACACCCCGCACATCATTCTCCAGCCCTTGCAGAACGAGGTGGGCTACAAGACCAGCCAGATAAACCCGGTGGTGATGTTCCAAAGCACCCCCCTGGCCCTGGCCGTGCTCAAGGAAAGCCCCCACAAGACCCTCAAGGACTTCGTCGAAGCAGCGAAGAAGGACCCCGAAAAGATTACTGTCGGCGGTTCCGCGGTGTTCTCAGGCCATCATTTCGCCACTCTCAGGCTGCAGAAACTGGCCGGGATAAAGCTGACCTATGTCCCCTTCACCGGTTCGGCTCCCCAGATGACTTCGTTCTTGGGTGGCCACACCGATGCGGTGGTGGCCAACTCCGACGATCTGGTTCGCTTCGCCGACAAGTTACGTGTTCTCGCCTTCTCCTCGGAAGCCCGCTTCCCTCTGTTCCCGGACGCCCCCACTTTCAAGGAGCAGGGATTCGACATGGTTGACTCCATCGACCGGGGTGTGGCCGTGCCCATGGGGACTCCGGCCGACGTGGTGGCCGTACTGGAAAAGGCTTTCCTCGACATCGCCAAGGACCCCGACATCCAGAAGGCCATGAAAGCCGAAGGCTTCGTGCCCATGGCCATGGGGCATGAGGAGAGCAAGGCCTACATCGCCAAACTCACGTCCATGTACACTGACCTGGCCAAGGACCTGAAGAAGTAGCCCGTGCCGGTGACGCTGAGATTCGGGCCGATTCCGACCGAAGACAATGGAGGTGTCGCGTGAGATCACTACGCGTAATGGATATCGTCAGTGGCTTTGTGATTGCCGGAATCGGCCTCGCCTTTCTCTTAAGTTCCTTAAGCATCACGGATTTGCTGGGGGAACGCCTCCCGCCGTGGCTGCTGCCAATGACTCTCAGTGGCATCACCGTGGTCGCGGGGCTCTTGCTCTCGCTTAAGTCATGGCGCTCCACCCCGGCGGTGGACATCAAGGTGGAGTGGCCGGACCGCTCGAGCTTTCTGTTCCTGCTGGTTTTCGTTGCGGTCACTGTGCTCTACCTGATGCTCATCGGCGTGATCGGCATGCCTCTGGCCACGGGGTGCTACGTCACGGCCACTGTCTGGCAACTCAACAAGCGTATCGTCCAGGCCCTTATTGTCGCCGCGATCACGGCCATAATCGTCCACTATGTCTTCAGCATAGGGCTGGAAATGAACTTCCCGTCCGGCGTGTTCGGTAAATAGGAGGCCTGGCATGTTCTCTTGGGATCTCTTGATGCAGGGGTTCGGATCGGCCATATCGCCGATGAACATCCTGTGGGCCCTGGTGGGAAGCACGCTGGGCACGCTGGTGGGGGTGCTCCCCGGCATCGGCCCGTCCTCCGCCATAGCAATCCTTTTGCCCCTGACCACGTTTCTAGCTCCCACCCCGGCCATCATCATGATGGCCGCCATATACTACGGCGCCATGTACGGCGGCTCCACCACGGCCATCGTGGTGAACATCCCTGGGGAGGCCTCCTCGGTGCCCACGGCCCTGGACGGCTATGAAATGGCCAAGCAGGGCCGTGCCGGTCCGGCCCTGGCAATATCCGCCATATCCTCCTGGGTTGCCGGGACGCTTGGCATAGTGGGGCTGACATTGTTCGCCCCCATCCTGGCCGGTTTCGCCCTGGCCTTCGGCCCTCCGGAGTACTTCGCCCTGATGTTCATGGGGTTGTCGCTCATCATAAGCCTCTCGGGCAAAGCGCTTTTCAAGGGCATCATCGGCGCGACGTTCGGCCTGCTCATAAGCCTCATCGGCCAGAACCCCCTTACCGGGGCGGCCCGCCTGACCTTCGGCTCGGACGACCTGCTGGCCGGGGTGAACTTCATAAGCGTCATCATCGGTCTGTTCGCTCTGGGCGAAGTGTTCACCAACGTGGAGCAGAAGGTCAGCCTGGTGTATAAATCCACCAAACTCGACTGGATGCCCAAATGGGCCGACATATGGCTGTGCCGCTGGACAATGCTCCGCTCCACGATCATTGGTTTCTTTATGGGACTATTGCCTGGCTGCGCCCCGGCCGTGACCACCTTCGTGGCCTACGACGTGGAAAAACGCCTCTCCAAGACGCCGGAGATCTTCGGCAAAGGCTCCATCCAGGGTGTGGCCGCCCCCGAAGGCGCCAACAACGCAACTTCCAGCGCGGGTTTCGTTCCCCTGTTCGCCTTTGGCCTGCCCACCGGCCCCGCCCTGGCCGTGCTGCTCGGCGGATTCATGATGTACGGCCTGCAGCCTGGCCCCATGCTCTTTCAGAACAACGGGGAATTCGTCTGGGCGGTCATTGCCAGCATGTACATAGGCAACGTCATCTGTCTTATTCTCAATCTGCCCCTGATTCCCCTCTGGGCACGCATCGCCTACATCCCCTTTCCGGTGCTCGGACCGCTGATCGTCCTCTTCTCGGTGATCGGCGCCTACAGCATCCGCTTCATGATGTTCGATGTCTGGGTTGCTCTGCTGTTCGGCGTGGTGGGCTATCTGATGCGAAAGCTCAAGTTCCCGGTGGCGTCTCTGGTCCTGGCCACGGTTCTGGCCGCAATGCTGGAGACGTCCCTGTCGCAGTCCCTGATGCTTTCCAGGGGATCACTCGCCATCTTCTTCACCCGCCCCATCGCCCTGGGCTTCATGCTCCTGGCGTTCGCCTCAATCGCACGGGGATTGTGGATCCAGTTCAAGAGCGGGGCACCGGAGGCATTGGCCGACGCCGACGACTAACCCGTCGCAATCCATACACATAAACATCGTCGCAGTGACGATTTGACCATTGCGGGATTCCGGCTATAGGAATCACTTGTCACTCTAAATAATCTTTTGAAGGCCAGTATGCCCATCACCCTGCCAACCCTCGATTTTGACTTCTTCTCCGCATTCATGAGCATCATTTTCGTGGACATTGTCTTGTCCGGAGACAATGCCGTGCTTATCGCCATGGCGGTCCGTAACCTTCCCCCCCGGAAGAGGAAAATCGGCATTGCTTTCGGAGCCGGAATGGCCGTTCTTCTTCGGGTGGTGCTGACTTTTTTCGCGGCCCAGCTCATGGGGATTCATTACGTCAAACTGATCGGAGGCATTCTCATAGCTTGGATCGGTATAAAACTTTTCATCGAGGGAAATCCGGATGAGACTTCCAGCAAGGAATGCTCCACTCTCACACAAGCCGTCGGCACGATCATGGTGGCCGACTTGGCCATGTCCCTGGACAATGTCCTGGCCGTGGCCGGGGCTTCCAAAGGAGACTATTTCCTGCTTCTTTTCGGCCTGGGGCTCAGCATTCCCATCGTGATGTTCGCATCGAACATGGTTTCCAAGTTCATGGACCGTTATCCGGTTGTCATCTACTTGGGCGCGGCTGTTTTGGGAAAAGTCGCAGCGGAAATGATCCTCACCGATCCGTTTGTGGTGGAATCGATTCAACCCAGCCATGCCTGGGTCTACGCGGCGGAGGCCATGGCAGCGGTGGGTGTTGTTCTGGTGGGCAAAGCCTGGCTCAGAGTCATGGCTTTGCGACCCGCCCGAATAGAGGATGACACCGACCGCAGATAGAGAAGAACTTCCCATGTGAAAAAAGCCCGGCCTCGGCCGGGTTTTTTGCGTCTGGTCCAATAAAGAGAACACCTTTGGGAGGCCCAGACTCAAAGGGAACTTGCGCGGAGTTAGCCATGAGTAGTCGGACCATATTTTTTGGAAGGCTGCGCCAGCCTGGTCCCAACACGCTGAAATGTGCCGCTTCGGATGAGGTTCACACGCAATAAGCCCTGCCCCGGGTCGCAAACACAATTGCCGCCTAAAGATAATTGGCATAAACAACACCGGAATGTTCCTGGCGCAGGCACACGACCGGAAGGGCAAGCCTGACCCCGGACAGGTTCCGGAAAGACAGCGTAACGCGAGCCGCCCCTGGTAGCGGGCCGGCTGTCGGCACTTTTGGACAACTCACTTACCACGAGGAGGGTCGTTCATGTTCAAACGCCTTGTCACCCTTACCCTGCTGGCCCTGGCCTTGTGCGCCGCCACGGCCTTCGCCGCGAGCGAATGCAAAAACCGCGGCGCGCTCGACGCCTCCTACTGCGACGACGACAAGAACCTGGTGGCCGACGCGCCGGCAGCGGGCAAATGCCAGAACCCCGGCACACTGGTCTTCACCTACACCCCGGTGGAAGACCCTGCTGTCTACAAGGACCTCTTCACCGATTTCCAGGAATATCTCTCCAAGGCCACCGGCAAGAAAGTGGTGTACTACAGCGTCCAGTCCAACGCTGCCGAGGTCGAGGCCATGCGCTCCGGCAGGCTGCACATCGCTGGCTTCTCCACCGGGCCCACCTGTTTCGCGGTGAATCTGTCCGGGTACGTGCCCATCGCCGTGAAGGGCTACGAGGACAAATTCCAGGGGTACAACCTCATCGTGGTGGTCAAAAAGGACAGCCCGTACCAGAAGCTTGAGGACTTGAAGGGCAAGAAACTGGCCCACACCTCCGTTTCCTCCAACTCGGGCAACCTGGCCCCCCGGGCCCTGTTCCCCAAACTTGGCCTCACACCGGACAAGGACTACACCGTGGTCTATTCCGGCAAGCACGACCAGTCGGTGCTGGGCGTGGCCCACGGCGACTACGACGCCGCCGCGGTCGCCTCGGACGTGTACGACCGCATGGTCAAGGCCGGGCGGGTGGAAAAGGACTCCCTGCGGGTGATCTACCGCAGCGCCATGTTCCCCACATCTTCCTTCGGCTACTGGAGCCAGCTCTGCCCGGATCTGGCCAAGAAGATTCAGGACGCCTTCAACTCCTACCGCTTCAACGACGCCATGAAAAAGGCCTTCGACGGAGCCGACCGGTTCTATCCGGTCACCTACCAGAAGGACTGGCAGATCATCCGGGACATCAACGACGCCCTGGGCATTGCCTACACCGAGGAAGGCTTCCGCAAGGAAGAGGAAAAAGAAGCCGCAGCCAAGCAGAAAAAGCCTTAAACGATGGGTACAATGCATCACAACGGGAACGGGGCCACCCCCCGTTCCCTCTCTGTGGAAAACCTGGAAAAGTCCTACAAGCGCGGTCTTCCCGTGCTCAAGGGCATTTCGTTTAGCGTCGAGGGAGCGGTGTCGCTTGGCATCATCGGCCCGTCCGGGTCGGGCAAGAGCACCCTGCTGCGCTGCATCAACCGCCTCATCGAGCCGAGCGGGGGCAGGATTCTGGCCGGAGGCCAGGATATAGCCGGACTTGCCGGGAAGGACCTGCGCCATGCCCGGCGCCTGATCGGCATGGTGTTCCAGGAATACAACCTGGTGGAGCGCCTGACGGTCATCGAGAACGTGCTGTGCGGCAGGCTCGGGTACGTCCCCCCCTGGCGGGCCTGGCTCCGCAAATACCCTCAGGAAGACATCGACCGGGCCTTCGCGCTCATGGACCGGGTAGGCCTGGGTGAATTCTACAACCAGCGCGCCGACAGCCTGTCCGGCGGCCAGCGCCAACGGGTGGGAATAGCCCGCGCCGTCATGCAGGACCCGGACATCATCATGGCAGACGAGCCCACAAGCTCGCTCGACCCCAAGACCTCCGTGGAGATCATGGAGCTGTTGACCCAGTTCTCAAAGGAGCGTTCCACGCCGCTCATAATAAACATCCACGACGTGGAACTGGCCAAGCGTTTCTGCGACCGCATCATCGGCATTTCCCAGGGCGTGATCGTTTTCGACGGCCCCCCCAAGGACCTGAGCGTGGCTCACCTGAAGGCAATCTATGGCGGCGAGGACTGGCTGGCATGAACGCCGCGATGGTTCGAGAGCCCTTCAAACCCCACTGGTGGGGGCGCATGGGGTGGCTGCTGCTGGTGGCGTACTGCGTCTACGCCCTGTCCGACCTGAACATCACCTGGGCCAGATTCACGGCCGGACTCGGCGCGGGGGCGAAGTTCGTGTCCGAGATGTTCCCGCCAAGCACCAAACGTCTTGAGCTTTTAACGCAGAACCTCGTGGAGACGGTGGAGATCGCGGTCATCTCCTCGGCCTTCGGCATCGCGCTGTCGCTGCCGCTCGGCCTGCTTTCCGCCCGCAATCTCATGCCCGCCTGGCTCTCTTGGCCCGCGCGAGCCATCATCGCCATAAGCCGATCCTTCCATCCGGTCATCTTCGCCATCCTCTTCGTCAAGGCCGTGGGCTTCGGCCCCCTGGCTGGCATCCTGACCCTGGTGTTCGCCTCCATAGGCTTCGTGGGCAAGCTTTTCGCCGAGGCCATCGAGGAAATTTCATTAAAGCCCGTGGAGGCCATGACCGCGGCCGGAGCGCCCTTCGCCAGCGTGCTGACCTTCGCTGTACTGCCCCAGGTGTTCAACCGGTTCATCGGCTTCTCCACCTACCAGTTCGACTCGAACCTTCGAAATTCCACCATGATCGGCGTGGTCGGCGCCGGGGGCATCGGCGGCACCCTCTTCGCCGCGTTCCAGCGCTTCGACTACGATTTCTTGTGCACCATCCTTATTTCCATAATCGCCCTGATCATGCTGGGTGAATCCTTGGCCATCAAGATAAAGGCCGTTTTCAATGACTGAGCACAGAACCTGGACCCGATTCACCAGGGCGCAGCGCCTGGCGCGTTTTGCTGTTTATCTGGGAGCCGTGGCCCTTCTCGCGGTTTCCATGGACACGGTGGAAGTCATTCCGGACTTTCTGTACGACGCCCCCAAACAGGTGACAGACCTGCTGCGTCGCATGTGGCCGGTGGACTTCGGGGCCTACCACAAGCAGGGCATACACGAAGCCCTCATCGAGACCTTGAACATCTCCACCCTGGGAACAATCCTCTCGCTGCTCATGGCCGTGCCGCTCGGGGTCATGGCGGCCCCCAACATCGTGCCGGTGGGCTTTCTCAACTGGATCGCCCGGTTCGTACTGGTCTCCTCGCGCACGGTGAACACCCTGGTGTGGGCCATCCTGTTCGTGGCCGTGTTCGGGCCCGGCGCGCTGGCCGGAACGGCAGCCATCGCTTTTCGCTCCATCGGGTTCTGCGGCAAGCTCCTGGGCGAGGCGTTAGAAGAGATAAAGCCCGGCCCCATCGAGGCGTTGAAAGCTGCAGGAGCCCCCTGGACCAGCATTCTCATCAAGGGCTACTGGCCGCAGGTGGCACCGGCTTTCTGGGGTCTGGCCCTGTTCCGCTGGGACATCAACGTGCGCGAATCCGCGGTCATCGGGCTGGTGGGAGCGGGCGGCATCGGAGTGTCTCTTGAAAACGCGCTCAACCTGTTCCGCTGGACCCAGGTGTCCCTGGTGCTGCTGTGCATCTTCGCCGTGGTGGTGCTGGCCGAAGTGTTCGTAACCCATATCCGCCAGAAGCTCATTTGAAGCCCATGCGTCCACTTGAACAGATGCCCCCAGACGTCCGGCGCGCCGTGCGGTTCGTGCTGACCGACATCGACGACACCCTGACCAGCGAAGGCAGGCTGCCTGCCGTGTCCTATCAGGCCTTGGAGACCCTGCACGCAAGCGGCATGACCGTGGTTCCCATCACGGGACGCCCGGCCGGATGGTGCGACCTCATAGCCCGCATGTGGCCGGTGGACGGTGTTGTGGGAGAGAACGGGGCGTTCTATTTCCGCTACGACGTCACTTCCCGGCGTATGATTCGCCGCTACTTCAAGGACGAGCGGCAGAGGCGATACGACACCGCACTCCTTCAAGAACTGGAAGAGAAGATACTCGCGGCCGTGCCAGGCGCGGCTGTCTCAGCGGACCAGGCGTACCGGGAGGCCGACCTGGCCATCGACTTCTGCGAGGACGTGCCGCAGCTGCCCCACGCGGACATCCTGCGCATCCAAAAGATATTCGAGCAGGCCGGAGCCAGGGCCAAGATCAGCTCCATCCACGTCAACGGCTGGTTCGGCGACTACGACAAGCTGACCATGACCCGCGCCTTCTTCAGCGAGATACTGAACCTGGACCTGGACGCCGTACGCGAGACCGTGGTCTTTGCCGGGGATTCGCCCAACGACTCGCCCATGTTCGGCTACTTCCCCAATTCCGTGGGTGTGGCCAACGTGCAGGATTTCGCCTCGGACCTCGAATGCCCGCCGGCGTGGATCACCCGCGCCCGGGGCGGCGACGGATTCGCCGAACTCGCACGTACGCTTCTCGACCGCTGATTTTTTCCTCGCAACCACCCGCTCAAACGGCATTCGTCACTACGGGCCGTTTTCACGCCTGTTCGCGAAGACGCATGGCGGTTTCTGCTGGTC
This sequence comes from Desulfovibrio sp., assembly GCA_016208105.1. Taxonomy (NCBI): domain Bacteria; kingdom Pseudomonadati; phylum Thermodesulfobacteriota; class Desulfovibrionia; order Desulfovibrionales; family Desulfovibrionaceae; genus Desulfovibrio; species Desulfovibrio sp. The sequence goes on along the minus strand of JACQYS010000001.1, from coordinate 157,702 downwards.
CGTGCTCGGTAAGCAGGGCATCCAGGCGTTCGAATCCGAACCGCGACCCCAGATAGACAAAGACGTAGTGAGGATTAAGCTCCAACTCAGAGGCCATGAGATCGGATAGAGCGCGACAACGGGCCTGGGCCCGGCCGCTCATTGGCCAGTCAGAATCGGCCAGAAAGCCAAGGACGTGTTCGGGGCGCACGTCTTCCGCTGCCATCACCATGCCTGATCCGGAAATCCCGAGGTAATGGTTGACCACGGCCAGGGGGCGCACCCCGGACGCAAGGCTCACATCGTCAAGGCCGTGCATGGCCGCGACAGCCAGGAGAAGCTCCCGGTCCACGCTTCGCGCCGCAAGCTCCCGAAGAACCCAGGAATGATGATCCTCCTGCTTGCCTATGAAGGGGTCCTCGGACTTCTCCAACTGATAGTGATCGTTGAAGCGATAGACGAAGCGCTTCATGGCGTCGTGCAGAAGAATCGCCGCGTACAAAAGCCCCGGCCTGCCGGGCAGCCCTCGGGATTGATGGGTCGCAATCAGAGCGCGGGCATTCTCCAGGTCCTGCAGCACGTGCAGGGCCAGCCCCCCCACGTGGGCGTGGTGGGCTCCCGATCCCGGACAAACCTCGAAGGGCAGAGGTGAAAACTTAGGGTGAGCGTACGGGGTGAGCGGAGACTCGAGTACCAGGAACTCCTCGACCAGACTGCGCCAGTTGGGCTCGTCAACTTGGGGGATGAATTCCGCCCGGATGCGCTCAAGAGCCGGGGCGCCCTGGAACCTGGCCAGCTTCTCCAGGGGTTCCAGGACAAAAGGCTCCCCTCTCACTTGATTCCCGCCCGCATGAAGGACTGCACGAACTGGCGCTGGAAGAGGAGAAACCCCAGCAGCAAGGGGCCGGAGGTCATGAGCGTGGCCGCGGTGATGATGGCCCAGTCCACTCCCTGTTCCGTGGAGGAGAATACCTGAAGCCCCACGGTCAAGGGCCTGGAGTTCACGGTGTTGGTGACGATGAGCGGCCAGAGGAAGTTGTTCCAGTGGTAGCTGATGGAGACCAGGGCGTAGGCCAGATAAACCGAACGGCCCAAGGGAACGTACACATGCCAGAGAATCTGGAGCACTCCGGCCCCCTCAACGGCCGCGGCATCGTCTAGTTCCTTGGGCACGGACTTGAACGTCTGGCGCAACAGGAAGATGCCGAAGGCCGAGGCCATGTAGGGAAGGCCGATGGACAGGGTGGAGTCCAGAATGCCTATCTTTCCCATGGTCTGGTAGTTTTCCACGATGAGCACGTCCGGCATGATCATGAGCTGCATGAGCACCAGGGCGAACATGACGCCTTTCAAACGGAAGTCGTACTTGGCGAATGCGTAGGCCGCCAAAGTGCACAGCACCAGCTGCACCACCAGGATCATGGTCACCAGAAGCACGGTGTTGACGAAATACTTGGCAAAGGGAGCCGCGGCCCAGGCCTTGACGAAGTTCTCCAGAGAGAGCGGTGCGAAAAGCTTGAAGTTGGTGGAATACTCGGGAGAGTGGAAGGCGGTCCAGATGGCGTACAGCAGGGGCAGCGACCACAAAAGCGCCAGGGTCCATGCAGCGGTGACGTCCAGGATGCGGGCCTGGCCGCGGTCATACGGATTGACGGCGTTCATCTGTAGTGGACCCTCTTTTCCAGAACCCCGAACTGGAGAACGGAGGCCAGCCCCAGAAAGAGCAGGAGCACCAGGGTAAGAGTTGCCCCGTAGCCCGTATCCCAGAATTTGAAACTCACCTCGTAGATGTAATAGAGGAGCAGTGAGCTGGCGTTGTTGGGTCCCCCCTGGGTCAGCACGAAGAGGTGGTCCACCATTCGAAAGGCGTTGATGGTGGCATTGACCAGCACGAACAAGGTGGTCGGCATGAGCAGCGGGATGACCACCCGGCGGTAGTAGTAAAACCGCGACGCTCCCTCCAGCATGGCCGCCTCGCCCAGGGAAGGCGGTATCTGCTGCAGGGCAGCCAGATAGAAAATCATGAAAAAGCCCGCGTCTTTCCAAACGGCCACGGCGATGACGCAGTAGAGGGCCGTTTTCTCGCTGCCCAGCCAGTTGACCCCAGAAAACCCTAGGAACCGTCGAACCTGCTCCAAGAGCCCGTATTCCGGGGTGTAGAAAAAGAGCCAGATGTTGGCCACGGCGATCATGGGCAGCACCGTGGGCACGAAGTAGCTGAGCCTCAGCCACGCCTGACCAGGCAGACCGGCATTGACCAGAAAAGCCATCACCATGGCCAGGGATATCGAAAGTGGGATGGTGCAGGATGCGAAGATCAGGTTATTCTTGAGCACCTTCCAGAATATCTTGTCCTCCAGGAGAAAACGGTAGTTTTCCAGGCCAACGAATTCCGAGGCGGCCCCTCCCTTCCCGGCCAGGAAGAAACTGGAGATGAAGGTGTTGATGGCCGGATAGTGGGTGAAGGCCATGATCATGGCCACTGCTGGCAAAAGCAGCAGCCAGGCATGGATCTGGTTGGACACGGCCGGTTTTATAACCACTCTTCCTCCATCCTGCGGGCGAGAGGCTCGTCCCGATGGTCATCTGTCTGTAAACACCGGTCCAGAGGCGGTCAAACCGCCCCTGGACCGGCCTGTGTTTGTCTGTCTATCGCTTGTAGCGCCTCAGAATGCGTTCAGCCTCGGCCTGGGCCTCGTTCAGGGCGTCGGCCGGGGACTTGGAGCCGTTGACCGCAGCCTGGATGGCGTCGTCCAGGGCCTTGGTCACGCGCTGGTTCTCATGGGTGGACAGCTCGGCCACGGCGTACTGGAGCTGGTCGCGGGCAACGGCCGCCGGGGGGAAGCCCTGCACGTATTCCTTCATCCGCGTGGTCTCCCAGGCATCCGGGCGCACGGCCACATACCCGGTGTCGATGCACCACTGGGCGGCCCGCTCGGCGGTGGTCATCCATTTGACGAATTCCACGGCCGCCTTGCGTTCCGCCGGGGTGGTCTTCTTGAAGATGTAGAAGTTGCCGCCGCCGGTGGGCGAACCCGGGCGCTTGTTGGCCGGGAGCATGGCCACGCCGAAATCGAACTTGGCGTTGGTGCGCACGTTGGTCAGATTGCCGGTGGTGGTCCACATCATGGCAGTCTTGCGCTCGAAAAAGTCCTTGGGCGTTGTGGCCCAGTCGATGGTTCCCTTGGGGGACACCTGGTGCTTCTGGGACAGGTCCACCAGGAACTGGAGGGCTTCCACGCTGGCGGGCTTGTTGAAATAGACCTCGGTCCCTTCAGGATTCATGAGTTCGATGCCGTTCTCGATGGCCAGGGCCTGGAACAGCCAGTAGGCGTAGCCGGTGGTGGGGATGGCCACGCCCCACTGGGACACCGCGCCGGAAGCGTCCTTCTTGGTGAGCTTCTTGGCGAAATCGACCATCTCGGTCCATGTCTTGGGCGGGGTGTTGGGGTCGAGCCCGGCCTCCTTGAAGGCCTCCTTGTTCCAGTACATCACGATGGTGGAGCGCTGGAACGGAATGCCCCAGGTCTTGCCGCCGGTCTGGCTGTTCTTCATGAACCCGGGGAAGTAGTCCTTCACGAATCCCATTTCCGGGGCGGGAACGATCTCATCGTAGGGAACCACGGCCCCTTCGTCGATCAGGGTGTACATATCCGTGGAGAGGAGCACCGCCACGTGCGGGGGCTCGCCGCCCTTGAGCGCGGTGAGAGCCTTGGTCAGGGTTTCGCGGTAAATGCCAGCATACACCGGAGTGATCTTGATGTCCGGATGCTCTTTCATGAAGGCTTCGGTCATGCCTTCAACTGTCTTGGTGATGGGCCCGCCGACAGCCACGGGGAAATAGAACGTGAGCGACACCTTCTCGGCCAAGGCCACGCCGGTAAAGAGACATACGAAGGCAAGGGCCAGAACCAGGCGTTTTAGATGGAACGTGCTTTGGATCATGCCGGCACCTCAGGGGTTGAAGGTTGGGTACGCTCTTTGGCTGACACTCCAGCCGAAACAGTATCACTCGTCCAGCTTCGCTCTGGAAGCGAAAATCACGCTGCGCTTACGCTTAAGCCGGTGGCGCGGTCAAAAAAATGCGCTTTTGATGGCGGAAAACCAAGGCGCACGTTCGCCCCGGGACTGAATTCGCAAAGGCCGTCCACGGAAACGGACACAAGTTCCTCACCAACCCGGCAGGCCACCACGGAGCTTACTCCCAGGTACTCCACGGACTCGACAACCGCAGGCCAGTTACCCTCCGGCCCAATGCGCAAGTGTTCAGGGCGAACGCCCAGCATGCACTCGCCAGAGGGGGCCCCGGGCGCCTTGGCTTCTGGGCAGCCCATCACCGTGGCGCTTTGCGCTCCCGGGGCCAGGCGCACCAAGTTCATTGGAGGCGTTCCGATAAAGCCGGCCGCGAAGAGGTTGGCCGGGCGCGAGTAGAGTTCAGCCGGGGTTCCGTTCTGTACGATGCGGCCTCCCTGCATGAGGATGATGCGGTCGGCCATGCTCATGGCTTCGGTCTGGTCGTGGGTGACGTAGACCATGGTGATTCCGAGCGAGAGTTGCAAAGACCGTATCTCCCGGCGCATTTCCTGGCGCAGCTTGGCGTCCAGGTTGGAAAGCGGTTCGTCCATCAGGCACACCGAGGCTTCAGCCACCAGGGCTCTCCCAAGGGCTACGCGCTGCTGCTGTCCGCCGGACAGGGCCGAGGGCTTGCGGTCCAACAACTCCCCCAGGCCGAGGATGTCCGCGGCACGGCTGAGCCTGCGTGCCTGTTCGTCTTTATTTACTTTGCGCACCTTCAGGCCAAAGAGGATGTTCTCGCGCACGTTCAAGTGGGGGAACAAGGCGTAGGACTGAAAAACCATGGCCAAGTGGCGCTCTGAGGGCGGCAGATCGGTCACGTCCCGGTCCGAAATGGATATCCTTCCTGAGGTGACCGTCTCCAGCCCGGCAATCAGGCGCAGGGTCGTGGACTTGCCGCAGCCAGAGGGTCCAAGCAGCACCATCAGGCTGCCTTCCGGAACGTGGAAGCTCACATCGTCAACAGCCACGACCGGTCCCCAATGACGCGTGACACCTTCGAGTCGAATATCCGACAAGGCGACCTCCTCAAATCTCATTCACGACGATACTACCGTAGTGTTACATAATCGCGGCCAACATGCATACTGTTCAATATCCCACCCGGAAGCTTTCCATTTCCAGGCGCTCACACGCTCCGATAGAACACTCTCACGCTTAAGAAGGAAGAGCTCCCTCTGGGCTTCATTTTCCCGAGAGGCTCATCCGACAAACCTGCAACAAGAAGATCCACGCGAACAGACAGGAGGGACAAAGGCAACGACGAGTATACTTGGCTGGCTGGACATAGAACACGCCCTTGCTTTTCTTCTGCGTCGGTTTGACGTTGATTGACCACCCAAGGCGCATCAAGTGTAATTCAAAAATAACAATTGTTTAATACAAAAGTGTCGAACCTTCGTCAATCCTTATCCCCTTACCAGAGGCCGCACAGTATCCCGCCGCAGCCTGGCTCTGTCTCGAAGAAGTGAGTATTGCTGGATCTTTTGCCAAGGCATCCCACGGTTCGTGCACAAGAGCACCCGGGATGAACACACTTGCCAACTATCTTCCCTGGTAGGGCTTTTCCTGGCACGCGGCCGTCCCGTGGATGTTTTTCTGATCGCATGGGAGCGATTTCCACAGGTAATACGCATAGAGCTCGGGCCGCTCGATGCACTTCACCGTGGCTATCCTCTTGCCCGAGCCATCCTCCACCAGGACTCCGGCCCCGCTCATGGAGCTCGAAAAGACGCGGTAGGTGTAATTGCCATTCACAAAACGCACATTCACCTGGTAGTCGCCGCCAGCTTCCGCATGGGAGAAGTAGAGAGATGCCCGCCCCTTGTCCGGTTCCTTGGGGTAGACAAGTTCAGGCGCACCGTTGACAGGGCCGAACCGGTAGGTGATCCCGCTCCATTTTTCCACATCGCTTTTGTCCTGCTCGCCGCAGATTTGGATATACTTGCCAGAGGCGGTCTGGCAGGAAAATAACACCTGGCATGGCTCGGGCACTGACTTGCCGATCTCCATGGGCGCGTCCGCCTGGCTCATGCTTTCAGGGTCCGTACCCAGCACGCCCGCCCCGTTGTCGCCAAAGCCGAACAGTTTCCCTTTGTCCGTAAGGGCAAAGCTATGCTTGCCCCCCGCCGCTATGGCCACGACGCTGGACAGCGTCCCGCAACGAACGGGTTTGGGATGATTCTCGGGCTTTATGTCTTTCGCAGAGAAGTTAAAGCTTTGGTTTCCCAGTTCCCCGTAATGGTTGTCGCCCCAGGCCCAGACCGTTCCGTCTCCCTTCAAGGCCAGGACATGCATGTATCCGGCAGCGATGGCCTTCACACCGGCGAGCCCGCTCACCTTGCCCGGCCTGCTCACGCTCCGTCTGGTTCCGTCGCCCAGTTGCCCGGCCTCGCCGTAGCCTATGGTCCAGACGGTGCCGTCCTTTTTGAGCGCCACTGTCAACTGATAGCCCGCGGCTATTGCCGCAACCTCGGAAAGATCAGGCACCCGTATGGGGTCACCGGCGCATCCGTAACAGCCGTTCCCCAGGTCCCCGGCCCCGTGGTACATGCCCCATACCCACACGGTGCCGTCCTTTTTCAACGCCACGCTGTGGGCCTCCGCCCGTGCCACGGCAACTACCCCTTCCAGGCCCTCCACCTGTTTGGGAAGCGACCCCTTGGAATCGTCGCCCCATTCCCAGACCGTGCCATCCGAGGTCAGGGCCAGGGTTGATCGATGAGCGGAGGCCACGGCCAGCACGTTGTTCAAGCCCGGAACCAGGAGAGGGTCAAAACTTCCTTTCACCTCCCCGTTGCCCAGTTGCCCATACTCGTTCTGGCCAAAGGCCATCACCCTGCCGTCGCCAAGGACCGCAAACGTGGAATTGGCCCCGCAGGCCACGTCCCTGACCCCGGAGAGCCCAGGGACCCGCATGGGCGAGTTGGAATCATCGCCGTTTCTCCCCAGCTGGCCGTAGCGATTCGAGCCCCAGGTCCACACTGTGCCGTCCGGCTTGAGCCAGGCACCGTGGCCTTCGCCCGTGGCCAGTTTGGCCGCAGTTGCCTGCCCAAGAGCTGGCGAACAGATGACCAACGTCAGCAAGGCCAGTTCGAGAATGGCCAGCAACAGTCGGTTGACGCGCAGAACTGCAAGAGAAATAAACGCCATCTCGCCAACTCCTTTATCTGCTGCCGTTGCCGGGCAAGCAAAAGACGCCATCCCGATGGCCTGGTTACTTGATCAGGTTGTATTCGGTCTCGTCCGGCTCAAGGGCAACTTTCACGGCGGATTGCGCCTTTTTCCAGTCGCCCGCACCCTGGCATGCTCCGGTATTCACGAAGCTCTCCCGGAAAAACACCGGAGGAGCACCAGCCTTGACTGAAAGCCTCCAGGCCTGGGCTTTGCCGTCTTTCTGGCCGGTTCCGCAGGTGTCGAGATAGGTTTGCGTGCGCCCAAACGGGGTCACCCCGCCCCCATTCATCCCGATGATAGCCATGGACTTCCATGTTTGGCCCATGTTGGTCCCGCCTGAGGCCAGAACCAACTCCGACAAACCATCGCCGTTCAAGTCCGGCATGGTCCCGATGGCGTTGTCCCACCCCCCAGCATAGAGAACATGAGCCACCACCCGTTCGTTCTCGATGACGGCTATGCCGTTTAACGCCATGGCGTGGCCGGTCTCGCAATACCTGTACAAGAGCGCCCGCTGGCTGGAACCCGCCCGGGTGAAGGAACCCTTGGCAACATCCAGGGCGCGGGGGTCCTCCACCATGCAACTCGCAAACTCGTCCTGACCCTGCCAGTATTTCCTGGCCGCGGGCAGAACCTCGCTCTTGAAGAGAACCGACTCCGAAGCCGAAAGTACGGAGGGCTTGAGCTGCAACCGCCCATCGAAGACCGGCCTGATGTCCTGAGCTCCAACGCCGCTGGCTTCACAAAGAGCACCCAGGACAAAGAGGAAAACGAACACGTGCTTCACGAATCGATTGCTCCGTACCCACTGCATATCTGCCTGCCCCAAGCAAACCTGCAAGCCTTTGCTTAAGCGCATGGAAAATAAAAAAGCCCCTGAATGAATTTAATTCAAGGGCTTACACAATCTGTCGAACTTTGGGTCCTGCTATCGTATCCTAATCCCCCAAATCCAGGTACGTCTCGTTGGATTTCAGGAACTTCTGAATAGCCTTGTACATCTCGTTGGCCTTTTTCGAGGCCTCGACCGCGACCTTGGGATCGCTCACCCTGGTGTTCACCGTATAAAAGGAGAGAGCCGGCTGGGAGAACTGCACGGCGATGGTCAGGGAAATCGGACCGTTCGCCTCCTTGATCATCGCCGCGACCTTGGCCTCGTCAGCATCGGCGATAGGATTGAGCAGGCTCACCATGGCATGCTGGTTGGCGTTCACCGTATTCTTGCCGTAGCGGATCCATTTGCCCTGCGCGTCTGCGGCCAGAACTTCAGTCACGAAGATGCAGACCGCAAAAAGCAGCGCCACGCTGCATAGCCTGGAAAACTTGTTCATTTTGTACCCCGTCAGGTTAGTACGCACTTTTTCCATTGCATATAAGGAACTTGCGAAAGCACCATACCAAGCATCGGCCTATTGCGGCAACCCCGAGATGGCCTGGGCTATTTCCTGTGCGAGCCGTCCCACAAGGCGGCTTTGGGCCGCCACCAGCGGGCCGTAATCCATCCCGGAGCATGCTTCCCGAAGCATTGTGCTCTTCCAGACAAGCACCTTCCCATCCTTGTCGATCACGGACCAGTCGGCGCGCAGAACCGCCTCGCGCCCGAGCTTGCCGTCGAATTCCCGGACCTGGACGGCTATCTGGCGGTCGGGGCGAACACCGCCTGGCCAGGGGAAGCCCACCAGGGGTTTGGCGCACACATGGCTTACAAGGGCGTCCATGAGCGCGGAGGTGAAGTTTGCCTGAACGGGTTCGATCCATTGGTCGAACTCCGACAGATTCATTCTGTTCGCATCTCCGCGGGTCACTATCTGCGTACGGTCCAGATAGGCCGGGAAATCAACAGGCCCAACGCCAAGGGCGATGCATGGGGTTTTCGGGTCCTTGGTTGCCTGCTCGGCCAGGGAATCCGAGGCCAGGGAATAGAAGCGAACCGGGGCGCTCTTGCCGCAAGCGGACAGCATGGGCAGCGCCAACGCCATGCACACGGTCAAAAGCTTAGCGAACGGTTTTGTCTGGAACATTGGTTATCTCCTGTTGCTTCCCTTGCCCTGAATAAGCGCTTCGGGGTGGCGTTCAAGATAGTCTGCCAGGGCCCTGATCGACTTGGCCGCCTGGGCGATCTCCGCCATGGCCCTGTTCAACTCCGTGACCGAAGCCGACTCCGGATTGACGACCTTCTGGAACTTGGCCAGGGCAGACCTGCCTTCCGCCAAAGTGGCATCAAGCATTTCCAAGGATTTGCGGGCATTCCCCGAGAGCTTCTCGGTGCGCTGGTCGAGGTTCCCGGCCAGATCACTATAGTTCTGCACAGCCTGGTCGAGACTCTTCGCCAGGGTGTCCATCCTGGTTCTCATGTCGGCCATGAGCTGGTTGGCGTTGGTCAGGGCCGAGTCGATCTTACCCGGAATCTGGGCGGATTGCGGCGAGTTCACCAGGTTCTCGATGCCGCCCACCGCCCCGATAAGGCGAGAGACCAGCTCCTTTAAGGGCAGGGTCTTCAACGTCTGGGTGAACTCCTCGAATTCCGAAGGAATCGTGGGTATTTCAGGTAGATTTTCGCCCCCATGGAGCTTTACGGGCGTGTCAGGCCGCAGATCAAGGGCGATGGCCAACTGTCCGGTGACGAAGCTCTGGGTCACGAGTTGCGCGCGAAGCCCATGATCGGACAGGGTTTTTATGAGTTCTTCCGGGCTTTTATTGGTTGCGCTCAGGAGCGTTTGCTCTTTGTTGTTTTTTGCGATGCCGCCAAGTTTCAGCTTGCCGCCGGTTATCTCAACCACCACCGGGATGGAGAACTTCAATTTCTCCGGGTTGGCTTCGATGCGTATGTCCTTGACCGCGCCTATGGGAACTCCCCTAAAGAGCACCGGCGAGCCCAGGTCCAGGCCCGTGACCGCCCCGTCGAAGAACATGATGCACTGGTATTGTTTCGTGAAAAACATGCCGGAGCCGAAAGCGGCCAACGCGGCCACCATCAATGCCGCTGCGCCCAGCACGAAAAGGCCGATCATGGTTTTGTTCGATGCAGTGCTCACGGCCAAAGCTCCTCTTATTCTTGCCTACTCCTGGCCCCGGGTCAAAAAATGCCGCAGGGCCGGATCGTCGGAATTCTCCAACAGGTGTTTGGGATCGCCGGTGGCGGTCATGGTTCGCCTGTCCACATCCAGAAAGACGGAATTGTTGCCGATGGCGAAAATGCTGGCCAGCTCGTGGGTAACCACCACGAAGGTGGCCTTGAGGCTGTCGCGCAGTTCCAGAATCAGATCGTCCAGCAGGCGCGCGCTCACCGGGTCCAGACCGGCCGAGGGTTCGTCGAAGAACAGTATGTCCGGGTCCAGGGCCATGGCCCTGGCCAGTCCGGCCCGCTTGCACATGCCGCCACTTATCTGGGACGGATAGTAGTCTTCGAATCCGGCCAGTCCCACCAGGGCGAGCTTGAACCTGGCCATGTCGCGTATCTCGTTATGAGACAGACATGTGTACTCCTTCAGCGGCAGGGAGATGTTCTCCGCCAGGGTCATGGAACTAAAAAGCGCCCCGCTCTGGAACAGAAGCCCTGTGCCGCGAATGAGATCGAGCCGGGTTTTCTCGTCACTGTCCCACAGGCTCTTGTCTTTGTAGAACACCTTGCCAGCGGCGGGCTGTTTGAGCCCGACCAGCACCCGCAGCAAGGTACTTTTGCCGCAGCCGCTGCCACCCATGATGATGAAGATGTCCCCCTGGTCGATGGTGAAGGTGAGATCGCGCATGAGCACGAAATCGCCATAGGCCATGGTCAAGCCGTTTACGGTTATGCGCGGTTTAGGGGAATCGACAAGCAAATCCGTCACAGTTCCTCACACGCCCAGGATGTTGCACAGCCAGGTGATGATGGCCGTGGCGATGACGATGCTCAGGATGCCGGTCACCACGGCCGAGGTGGTGGCCTGGCCCACGGCCATGGCACTTCGCCCGCAGCGCATGCCCCGGTAACACCCGGCCAGGGCGATAAGCACCCCGAACACTAGGCTGTGCACCAGCCCGATGAACACATTGACCAGAGGTATCGAATTGAACGTCTGCGTCAGGTATTGAAGCGGGTTTATGCCAAGCATGCCCACGCCCACGATGAGTCCGCCCAGGCAGCCCATGAGGTCGGCGTAAATGCACAAAAGCGGCATCATGAGCACCAGGGCCAGCATGCGCGGCAAAACCAAAAACTCAGTGGGCGAGAACCCGAAGGTTCGCAGGGCGTCGATCTCCTCGTTGACCTGCATGGTGCCGATCTCCGCCGCAAAGGCGGCCCCGGTGCGCCCGGCCATGATGATGCCGGTCATGATCGCGCCCATGACCCGGATCATGGAAATGCCCACTATGGTGGAGACGTATATTTGCGCCCCGAACTGGAGCAGCTGGATGGAGGCCACAAAGGCCAGAATGAGCCCGACCAGGAGGCTAATAAGAGAAACAATGGGCAGGGCTTCCACGCCCACCTGATGCATGAGCCCGACGAATCCGGACGCCTGGAACACCGCCTTGCCACGAACCAGTTTCAGGCAGGCGAGGGTGACATCCCCGATGAACTCCACAATGTCCGGCAGGCCCCGCCAGGCTTCGATGCACCAATTGCCCACGTGCGCAAGCAGAGGTTCGCTTCTCTTGCCTGCCGCAGCGCCTTTGCGCTCCGGAACCTTTTCCGCAAGATCAAGCAGTCCCTTGGCTCCTTCGGGCAGGCCGGCAAGGTCCACGGCAACGCCGGTCTCGCGGGCCACGGCCAGAAGCGACCTGCAGAAGACCAAAAACCTGCTGTCCCAATGCGTGAGCCCGGACGAGTCGAAGCAAAGGCTCGTTGGCCGAGGAGGGCCCGCCAGAGTCCGGAGCGCCTCTTTGGCATCCGGCACCGCCGAGCACATGCCCCAGGCCCCCGCGAACGCAACGAGCAGCGTACCCTTTGTCAGGGAAACCTGGCAGGTGGCTTTCGGGTCGGCCTGAGAAATCATACTGGAGCCAGCCATCCTTGGATATCCGGATCAAAATGTTTGCGGACAATTCTTGGGCAAGACCCTCTACCACTAGGGCTTCGCACCGAATTGCTCAACCCGTCTCTTTTCCACTGACCATTCATTTGGGGAACTACATGCCGAAAATGACGACCGGCAAACAAAAGTAGCTGGCAAGGATTGAAGGTATTTGGATGTGAAGTCAATTCCCTCTCATTGTCAGCGCGGGGGCAGTGAGCTTATGACACCGCGCAAGGCAATTCGTTCACCAGCCAGGAGAGGGAAGCATGTTCGCGAGATTTCTGTTCACACTCGTGTTGACGGCAGCGGTCTTATCACCTTTCGAGGACGGCTTCGCGAAAACCGTTTCCAGAACGGCCGCTTCGCAGCAAGGATATGCCGGCTCCCAAAGCTGCAAGCAGTGCCACGAGAAGTTCTACTCGCTGTGGTCCACCTCCCGCCACGGCCTGGCCATGCAACCCTACACCGCCGCGTTCGCCAAGACCCAGCTTACCCCCCAGCAGGACAGCATACGGATCGGCCAGTTGAAGTACCAGGCCGACCTTGCCAAGGGGGTGGTCTCGGAAACAGGGCCAAAGGGGACGAAGCTCTACACAATCGAACACGTCCTGGGCGGCAAGAACGTCTACTACTTCCTGACGCCTTTCCCCAAAGGCCGGTTCCAAACCCTGCCGTTAGCCTATGACGTGAACAAGAAAGCCTGGTTCGACACCGCCGCCAGCGGCGTGCGCCACTTTCCCGGGGCAAACGGCGAACAGGCGATAAGCTGGCAGGACCAAGCCTATACGTTCAATACCTCCTGCTACAGCTGCCACGTCAGTCAGCTTTCGACGAATTACGACCCCAAGACAGACACCTACAGGACCACCTGGAAAGAGGCGGGCATAAACTGCGAAACCTGCCACGGGCCATCGGCCGAGCACAACCGGGTCATGTTGGCGGCGCCCAAGGGCCAGCCGCCCAAAGACATGAAAATAATAAGCGTGAAGCAATTCACCCCGGAGCAGCACAACGCCACCTGTTCAGGCTGCCACGCCAAGATGTCCCCGCTCACGGCCGAGTACAAGCCTGGGGAGCGATTCTTCGACCACTACGACCTGGTCGCCCTGGAGGACCCGGACTTCTACCCCGACGGCCGCGACCTGGGGGAGAACTACACCTACACGTCCTGGCTCATGAGCCCGTGCGCCAAGGCCGGGCAGATCAACTGCGTCACCTGCCACACCTCCAGCGGCCGCTACCGCTTCAAAGACCCGGACAAGGCCAACAACGCCTGCCTGCCCTGCCACGAGGACCGCGTAAAAAACGCCTCGGACCACACCCGCCACAAGGAAGGCAGCCCGGCCAGCAAATGCATTTCCTGCCATATGCCGACCACCTCTTTCGCCAGGATGAACCGCACCGACCACTCCATGCTGCCGCCTACCCCCCAGGCGACCCTGGCTTACAATTCCCCCAACGCCTGCACCCTCTGCCACACGGACAAGGACGCCGCCTGGGCGGACAAACAGGTACGCGAATGGCGGCCACGGGACTACCAGGCGCCGCTTATGGAACGGGCGGCGCTCATCGACGGGGCGCGTAAGCGGGACTGGAAGCAGTTGACGGCCATGCTCGAGTACATTGCCAGAAAAGACCGCGATGAAGTGTTCGCCGCCTCGCTTGTCAGGCTGGTGCCCTCTTCCGGGGACGCACGCGTTCCTTCAACCCTCTACAAGGCCATGAAGGACCCGTCGCCGCTGGTGCGTTCCGCGGCTGCCACCGCCCTGCAGCACGTGCCCACGCCTGAGGCCTTGCAGGCCCTGGTGGCGGCAACCGGCGACGAATACAGGCTGGTGCGCGTACGCGCCGCCGCATCCCTGGCCGGGTATCCTGACGTCAAGTTAAGCGAGAAAGAAAAGCTGAGCGTTGACAGCGCCAACACGGAGTATCTCGCCTCGCTCTCCACACGCCAGGACCAATGGTCCTCCCACTACAACATGGGCAACTATCACCTTGGCCGCAAGGAGTTTGCACAGGCTGTGGCTTCCTACGACACGGCCCTGGCGCGTGAGCCCCGGGCGGTGCTGGCCATGGTGAACCAGTCCATGGCCTTCGCCCGCCTGGGCGATGCGAAAAAGGCCGAAGACTCGCTCGCCAAGGCGCTGACAACGGCCCCTGACAACGCGGCGGCCAACTTCAACATGGGGCTTTTGAGGGCTGAGCGAAACGACACCCAAGGGGCCGAGCTTTTTCTCAAGAAGGCTTTCGCGGCCGATCCCCAAATGGCCCAGGCGGCATACAACCTGGGCGTGCTAATGGCCAGTGACCGTCTAGGCGAAGCCCTCCCCTATTCCCGCAAGGCCGCCGAACTGCGTCCGGACATGCCCAAATACGCCTATACCTACGCCTTCTTCCTGGACCGCTCCGGAGACCTAAGCGGCGCGGCGCAGGTTTTGCGCCAAGTGGTGGAGCGTTACCCGGGGTATAAGGACGCGGCAGATCTGCTCGGCAAGGTCCAGATGAAAATCCCTTCAAGGTAGATTGTCCCGCTGAAGGCGGCCGCGGTTGTTGATTTGAGAACCTCCGCCGCCAACGAGACAGACGTGCCCAAGCTGACGCAAGGCTTTGGGGCTGGGAGTTCGCTTAATCGTGTTATGGCGTGAGGCGGCGGGACATCATGCCCGCAAAAGAAAGGCTGACGCGACTCAGGGTTCGCGCATGGTTTCGTCCAGGGAACGGATCACCGGGTAGAGCAAATACGTAATGACCCGCCTCGAGCCGACCTTTATCTCGGCCGTGAGGGTCATGCCCGGAATAAGCCGCATGTCCGCCGGGACCGCCCGCAGGTTGGCCCCCTGCAGGGCTATCCTGGTCCGGTACATAAGCTGGCGTCCTTCGGGAGAATCCTTTTCAAAGGCGTCGGCACTGACCGTACGCACCGTGCCGTCCAGGACCCCATGGCGCTGGAAGGGAAAGGCCTCTACCTTTATGCGGGTTTTGTCTCCCTCACGGATGTACCCTATGTCGCTGGCGCGTACTTCCGCTTCGGCCTCCAGAGCCCCATCCAGGGGGACCAGGATGGCCACGGTCTCGCCCTGAGCCACCACGGCCCCGGCCGCATACTTGCCCAATTCGAGCACGATGCCGGCCTGGGGAGCCTTGAGGACTATGAGATCCTTCAGACGCGACGCCTTGCGCTCGCGCTCCTCCACCTGGTCAAGCTCGCGTCTGGCATCCACCAGTTCCTTCATGGCCCCGCCCACCCAGGAGCTGTTGAAGGTTTGCAGCTCGGCCTTGGCCCGTTCCAGGCTTTGCTTGAGTTCCAGGGCTTCATTGGCGAATTTCTTGCGCTGGCTCTCGGCCTCGATTTTCGCGCTTTGCGCCTTCATGTATTCAAGCTTTGAACTCGCCCCTTGCTTGAACACGTCCTGGTACATGGCCTCCAGGTCCTGGGAGATGGCCACTTGTTTGCGGGCCTGCTCCTCGGCCGTCCTGTTCGTCTGGATCCTGGCTTCCAGCTCCGCTATGGACCGGTTCAACGCGTTCACCCGGGATGCGTTTTCCGCCTGGCGCTTGAGCATGATCTCGCGTTGGGCGCTGACTTCTTCTGGAGCCAGGCCGTCCGGCGGGGGACACGTCCCGGAGGTCTCGCACCCCAGGCGCCACACCTGGGCCGCCAGGCTCCGCCGCCGCTTGGCCTGTTCTTCAAATCCGGCCTCGGCGAAAGTGGGGTCCAGGATCGCAAGAGGCTGGTCCCGAACCACCCGCTGCCCCACGGACACGAGTACCTCCTTGACCACGACGCTCTCCATGGGCTGGACAACCATGTTCTTCTCCCCGGAAACCAACTTTCCGGTTGCTGAAACGACCATATCCATGCGTGCGATGCAGGCCCAGGCCAGGGCGGCAAGGAAGAAGAACGCCGACAGGTAGAGCACGAATCTGGCCCGCACCGGTATCGGCCTGGACTCGATCTCCAGGGCGTCGGATTGAAAGGACGCGAATCCGTGGGCCTTTGGTGAGGACTCACCCCGCTTCGCGGGGGGACGACTCGGTTCTGTCATGGCAGGGGCCGCCCTCCTCCGGGGTTGAGCACATGCCGGTTCTGGCTTCTCCAGAGATCGCCGTACACGGTGCACCGTTCGACCAGCTGATCGTGCGGGCCCACGTCCACAATCCGCCCCTGATCCATGACGATGATGCGGTCAGCCCCGGCCAGCATGGACAAGCGGTGGCTGATCATGATGGTTGTGCGGTCGCGGGTGATTTTCTCCAGATTGTTCTGGATGATTTCCTCGCTCTCGGCATCCAGGGCGCTGGTGGCTTCATCGAAAATGAGGATGCGCGGCTGCGTGAGCAGCACCCGGGCGATGGCCAGCCGCTGTTTCTGGCCCCCCGAGAGGTTGGCGCCGTTTTCCTCGAGCATGGTGTCGTAGCCCTGGGGCAGGCGGCTAATAAATTCATCGGCCCCGGCCAACCCGGCTGCCCAGGCGATCTCGTTCATGGTGGCCGTGGTTTTGGAAATCCCGATATTGTCACGCACGGTTCCGTGGAAGAGAAAGTTCTCCTGGAGCACCACTCCGATATGGCGGCGCAGATGAACCAGATCGAATTCGCGCAGGTCGTGGCCGTCCATGGTCACGATGCCGTTTTCCACCGGGTAAAGCCCCTGGATAAGCCTCGCAAGGGTGGATTTGCCCGAGCCGCTTCTCCCCACGATTCCGGTGACGGACCCTGCGGGAAAACTTAAGCTCACCTGGCTCAAGGCTGGAGGGCCTGATGAACCGTAGCTGAAGCTGACCTGATCGAACCTGATATCTCCCCGGATGGCCGGACGCAGTCCCCCCTTGGCCGGAGAGCGCTCCGAGGGCTCGTTCATGATGGTGGCCAGCATCCTGACCGACAGTGCCTTCTCCTGGTATTCATGCAAGAGCGACACTATCTGCACCAGGGGGGCGCTCACCCGGCCGGCCAGCATCTGGAAGGCGATCAAGGCCCCGACGCTCATCTGGTGCTCGAAAACCAGGTAAACCCCGACCCACGGGATAGACAGGCTCATGAGCTTCTCCAGAAAGCCCACACCGGAAGTGGCCGAAGTGGAGATCCTTCCCACGTCGAAGCGCATGGACACGGCCCGGGCCGCCTTCTCCTCCCACTTCTTGCGCTGGACAGGCTCAAGCGAAAGGGATTTGACCGTCTCCATTCCCCGGATGGTCTCCACCAGAAACGATTGGCGCTCTCCCTCGGCCTTGTAGAGCTTTAACAGCCTGCGCTTGAAATAGGGGATGAGCACGGCCAGAAACCCGGCCAGGACAAGAGAGAAGCCCACCACCAGGGAGGCCAGCAGCGGGCTGTAGAAAAAAAGCGCGGGGATAAACACCACCAGGGCCACGCTGTCTAATATGGTGAAGAAGAGCTTGCCGGTCAGGAATTCACGGATCTTGTCCGCCTGCTGCATGTGCTGGATGAGCACGCCGGCGTGGCTGCTCACGAAAAAGAGCATGGGCAGGCTGACCAGCTTGGAAAACGTCCGGGTGGCGATGCGGATGTCGATCTTGGACGTGGCGTGGAGCAACAGATATCCGCGCAAGAAGGTGAAGGCCGCATCGAAGCCAAGCACCAGGAGCATCCCCAGGCTCAACACCTGGAGCGTGGAAAGGCTGTGGTGTATGAGGACCTTGTCGATGACTATCTGAAAGTAGATGGGCAACGCCAGGGCCAAAAGAGAGAGCATGATCGCCGCCACGGCCACGTCGAAAAGCGTCCGGCCCTGGCGAAGCGCCTCGGGGATGAACCAGCGCAGGCCAAAAGGCTGGTTCTCGTCGGTCACTCCGTAATGGCGTTTGAGGAGCATGACCTGGCCGTCCCATTCGTCCTGGAACCGCTGCCGGTCCCAGGGCTCCCGGCGCAGGGGGAAACTCAAAAGGTCCAGCACCTCCACGCTTCCGGTATCCGCATCGCCCAACACTCCAGCCAGAATGACTGTCCGGCCGTCCCCAAGCCTTGCCAAAACCGGAAACGCCTCGCCCAACTGGAAAACGTCTTCGAAACTCAGGCGCCTGTATTCGGCCCGCAATCCCTGTTCCCGGGCAATGGTAAGCAGCTTGTCCGGGGATGGTTCAGCATTTTCAAGAGCGTACTGATGGGCAAGCCCGTCGGGCGAAAGATCGAGACCCCGGCCTCTGGCCGCCAAAGCCAGACAGCGCAGGGCCGAAGACCCTCTCTTGGGGGTCAAGATGATCGTTTGACCCTTCCAAATGCTCTCAAGCCCCTCTTTTGCCAGTTCGAAAGGCCCGGGCGACTGGGACAGGGGGTCCGCCACCAGAATCCGCTCGCCTTCGGGGCCTCGGGCAAACCCCACGAAGACGACCGTATTGCCCTTCTCCAGACGGGCCAGAGCGGGAAACCGGTCGAAACGGGAGAGAGCGTCCCAATCGAGCTGAGCCGTTTCGGCGTCAAAGCCGCTGCTGCGGGCTATTGTGGAAAGTGTGTCCGGGTCGGGTTCGCTTTCATGCAGGCCGTAGCGCTCCTGGGCGGTACGGATGTCGAAATGGATGGCGTAGGCGTCGGCCACTGCCTTCAGGCAGCTCAAGGCGGTGCTCATGACTATTCCTGCACCGCTACGAAAAGAAGGTCAACCGCGGCAGGCGCCTGATGGAAGTTTCCTGGCCTGGGCTCAGCCCTGGGCCAACACGCGTTTCAATGCGTCCGCACCCGAAAGCATTTCCGGAAGCGCTCCAACCCAAGTTGCTATACCGCTCATCGCAGGAGAAGGAACAAGAAGCAGCGCAGGGTCGACCTGGCCCGGCCAGTTCGAAGTACCACCTGAGATGCCCAGATTGAACTCTGCGGAACTCAAGCGGTTCTCTTTGTATCCGTCCGGATCTGCTTCAACCTCGACGATGGTTTCATGCTCCTGGCTGGAGCCAGGCTCAGAGGAGCCCCCCCCTGCAACAACAGTAGTATTGTCTTGGTTGGAACCTGGCTCCGAGGTGGGGGGCCCGGCCAGGTTGTCCTCATAATCCCATTCGTCTTCGTCCGCGCCCGTGAGGATGTCATCCTCGAGGAATTCGTCGTCTAACAAGGCGTTCCCGGCAGCCGCGAGCAGGGTTTGTTTCTCGGCGGAGACAACTTGTGGTGGCGTGGCGGGCCGCTTGTCCACGGGGTAGAGAGCCGCAAAGGCCCGTTTGTCCAGTTCGCCGTAGACCTTCCTGTTTATCCCCTCTTCATCGCGATAGGACATGAGAGTGTATTGGGTGTCATCATACTTGGAGAATTTTTTCCCCAGCTCTTCCTTGGCGTCGTCCAGGCCCGCAGCGTGCCCCAACTCGTGGAGCAAGGTCTCGAATCCACTTGTACCGGGCGCCAGGCTCTCTTTTGCATATGACCATTTGTTCACCGTGATGGTCTGCTGGTATTGCGTGGTCTTGTTTCCCTTGGCATCCACAACGGTCACCTTGGCTCCGTAGTGCTGGCCCATGGTGCTGTCTTTTTCAGAGCCCTCAGACAGATCAGCCTGACCCAGAATGAGTCCTCCCTTGACGCCGCTTTTCTCCACGAACTTGACCCCGGTGACGTTGCTCAACTCCTGAAGGGCCTTTCGGGTGTTTGTCTTCTGCTCTTCGGTCATGGCGACCATATATGACTTAACCTGCCTCCCTTTCTCGTCCAGCGCCTGGGACTGCTGTATGTCAAACGAGAAGTATACCGGCTGTCCGGTTTTCAGATTGTCGGTGAACGTCTTGTTGACGGCAGTGTTGTCTTTATTGTCTTTGGGAACCTGCGCGTCCCATACCAGTGACCACGCCACGGGATCCTTTTGCTGCCAATAGGTGACCCAGTTGGGGTCACCGGGTGCAGGCGGAGGGGTTACGGTGGGTGTTGTGACAGATGTTGCGGCGCCCGAAAGCAGCGCGGCGGAGTCTGGAGTTGCGCCCAAGGAAAAGCCCGTCCCCGCCGTAGAGGTGTCAAGAGTGGATAGGCTCATATGCGTCCCCCCCTTCCTGGCTCCGATACCGGTGCGTCCGGGATATCGCTCTCCCGAAGAGATTATACCGTTTTTTAATCGCTAGTACGCTATGAAAACAGTGTCAAGGACACTCTGCGGAGCCGTTGCCAGCTCCCAGGCCAGGCCGGCTTCCCGCTCAAACGGCATACGGAAAATACCGGTTTGCTTGCAAAAGTATGACAGGCTATACGTGCCTCATACCGCACGATCCATGCCATGTTGCCATGTATCCGGTTGTTCAAATCAAGACACAAGGATGCCTATGGACACCATCCTTTCTTTGGAAACTCCGCCAGACAGCGGGTTTGCGCGCGTTTTGACCACCGCCGCCGAGACGCTCGCCCTGTCGCGCGGTTTGGACAAGCGCGAAAACATGCGCTTCCAGTTGGCCGTTGAGGAGCTTTTCACCTATCTCGCACAGGTGGCTCATGAAAACAGCCAGATAAAGACCGTTCTGACGGGAAAGGCCTATCAGGTGTGCGTCTCCTTCCGGTTTCAGGCCTCCGGCTTATGCCTGGGGGCGCTCAACGCCAGCTGCATCACCACACTGGACGCCAACGGCGAGGCATCACACGACCTGGGCCTCATACTTGCCGGTCGCGTGGCGGACCGTTTCCGCCTCACCCGCGATGGCGACGCCACCTTCATGCTGCACGCGGAAGTGGACAAGGCCTACCCGGCCACCAAAGCCGCGCCTTCGACAGTCGTCTTCAAGCCTCCTTACCAGGTAAGGGCCGAGCACGACCCGAATCAACTCATGCACGCCGCGGCGCTGGCAGCCGCCCGTTATCCAGCCTGGCATTGCCCGGCAAGTTTCCAAACACCAGGGAAATTTGCGGACATGGCCAAAGCTGGCCAATTCAGCTGTGTTCTGGCCTTGGACGCAGCATCCCATCCCGCCGGTCTTCTCTGCTGGACCAAGTCCGGGGAAAAGGGGCTTTCCTTTTCCGGCCCCTTCGTCTTTGTGCCGCCTGCCGACTCTCCCCATGTGGCCCGGCTGCTCTCGGACGCTTTCTTGGCCACGGTGGCCCGCGAAAGCGTGGAGATCGTCTTCAGCGAAAGAGCCACCCCGGATGCGCCGGACGGTTATTTCGAAACCCTGGGCATGGTCACCCGGTACGGGCCGGACGGGCAGAGCGAACAGCCAGTGCTCTACCGCCATCTGCGCGAAGACCTGGGCGAGACAGTGTGGGCCGATCCAACGCTCGAGGAGTTCCTGCGCGGCGTGTACGACCGCCTGGCCATGTGCCGCGACATACTCCCGGCCCATTCCTCCGGCTCCTTCGAGAGCAAGAGTTCGCTCTTCTCCACCATGATGGACACGGGCAAGGGCCTGGCCGTGCTGCGGCCCCTCCTCGACGGGGAGGACATGGCCGCCAACCTCGCCGGCCATGTCCGCGCCCTGACGGAAAAAGGCTTCAAGAACATCCTTCTCTACATGGATCTCTCACACGCCTGGGAGGCAGCCCTGGCCGTTCCCATAATGGAGGCCGGATTCAAACCCAGGCTGGTCCTCCCATTCGCCAGCCGTTCCGACGTGGCGGTGTTCCAGTATGCGCCAGCTTGCTGACCTCGTCCCCCCCCACGTCCTGAACTTCGAGAGCTACGTCCCGAGCCGTCCGGACGATGTTCTCATGCGCCAGTACGGCGTACAAAGCCTCTACCGCCTAAACAACAACGAGAACGCACTGGGCCCTCCCCCTGCCGCCAAGGAAGTGCTGGCTGCCTTTCCTCCCGAGCGGGGCGCCATCTACCCCAACGGCGACTGCTTCTTTCTTCGCCAGACATTGAGCGAAACCTTCGGCAAGAATGCGGAACGCTTCCTGGTGGGCAACGGGTCCTGCGAGGTGATCACCTCGGTCATCAAGGCTTTCTGCCAGCCGGGCGACAACATCGTCACCGCGGACAAGACCTTCGCAGTCTACGAGTGGGTCGCGGCCTTTTCCGGCATAGAGCCCCGCCTCGTCCCGCTTCGGAACTACGCCCTGGACCCTGAGGCAATGCTTAACGCAGTGACGGACAGGACCAAGGTCGTGTTTGTGTGCAATCCCAACAATCCCACGGGGTCCTGGTGGAACAAGGCCACCCTGGAACGCTTTCTGCGCGGGATCAACGGCCGTGCCGTGGTTGTGCTCGACGAAGCATACCGGGAGTTCGTGGAATCTCCTGAGTTTCCGGACGGCATGGAAGTGATGGAGCGCCACCCCAACGTGCTGGTCTTCAGGACGTTCTCAAAGATGTACGGCCTGGCCGCACTCAGGGTGGGATATCTCTGCGGCGGTCAGGAAGCTGTGGACATCGTCAAGCGTACGCACCTGGTTTATTCCGTCAATGCTCTCGCGCAGCTGGCCGCCAAGGCGGCCCTGGAGGACGACGGATCGCATGTGGCGGCAACGCGGCGCATGGTAAGCCAGGCCAGGGGGTTTCTGAAATCCACGTTTGACGCGCTGGGGCTTGAGTGTGTTTCCGGGGAGGGCAACTTCATCATGGCCCGGGTGCCCATTCCGGACACCCTGCTCTACCGGCTGCTCATCAAACAGGGAGTGATGGTCCGGACCATGACCGGATTCCGCTTTCCAAACTGGATCAGGGTCACCCTCGCCCTGGAACCAGCCATGGAAGCCTTCGCCAAGGCTCTGCGAAACTCCCTGGACAAGCGATGAACACTGATACACCGGGGCAGCCCGAGCGTCTGTTCACGTATGATTTCGTGGTGCTCACCATTGCCGCGACGTTCGGGTTCTGCAACATCGCTGTATTTTACGGTCTGGCCACCCACCTGGGGAAAATCGGATTAGACCCGGTCTGGCAGGGGACCGTAATCGCTGCCGAACCGCTGGCGGCCTTTGTGACCAGACCCTTCCTGAGCGTCTGGCTCACTGCCCGCCAAGCCCTGTCTTTGACGCGTATATCTCTCGTGGCCATCGGTCTGGCCTTGCCGTGCTACCTGTTCGCCAGAACCGTTCCGGAGCTTCTTGTTGTGCGAATCTTCCACGGGCTGGCCTTCGTCTGTTTGGTGAGCTCGGTAATGACGCTCTTCTCCAAAGTGGTGCCCCCGCGCTCTGCCGGCCGCGCCTTCGGCCTGTTTTCCCTTTCCGCCCTCGTACCTTACGCTCTCATGCCCCCCCTGACAGAATGGTTGCTGCCACTAGTCGGCGGAGAAACCCATGTCTACGCCTGGACCGCCCTGTTGACCCTGCCGTCGCTGGCCATGCTCGTCCCGCTGGGAGCACGCCTTGGCAAAAACGCTTTCCCAGAAGCTGAAGGGCGCAGGCCCTCCATGCGGGAACTTCGAGAGAACCTGGGACAGGCCCCCGTACTGCTTCTTCTTATGGCTAATCTGCTGGTTATCTCCAGTTCCACGCAAGTATTTTTTTTCATAAAGCCATACGCTCTTGTTCTGGGGATTGGCGATCCTGGACTATTTTTCACCGTATTCAATGTAGCATCCATCGCGGCCCGGGTAGCGGCCGGACCATTCATCGACAGGCTGCCCAGACGGATCATCGCCATGCTCGGACTTCTTGGGCTGGCCGTCTGCATAGCCCTGTTCGCATGCACAAAGGGCGGTGCCCCTTTCTTCTTGCTGGCCGGTGGCTACGGTTTTTGCCTGGGTATAGCCATGCCCCTCCTGAATGCGGCCATGTTCCTCGAATCCCCTCCTGCTCTGCGCGGTTTGAACATGAACCTGATGCTCTTCATGATGGATGCCGGGTACACGGTCGGCCCCATCGTGGGGGGGATGCTGTTGGCCGGGCCAGGAGGATTTCCGTCGCTCTTTGGTTTCGGCGCAGGGTGCGCCTGCACGGCGGCGTTGCTGATGGCGCCGCTGGCGGTAAAGGAGTGGAAGAGTAGAAGTCTGGTTGATGGGTGATGATGGCTCAATAGCAGGAGCTGTTGTTTAAGAAGCCTCCGGCGGCCAAAGGGACGATGTCCCTTTGTAATCCCGTTTCGGGCGGGGTTATTGCGCCAGACGCAAGAGCAGATTTCCGGCCACATCCCGGCGATAAGAGGCCGAAGCCCGCAGATCGTCCATTGGCGAGATTTCTTTTCGAACGGCCTGCGCTGCGGCAAACAGTGCCTCACGCTCAAGCCGCTGCCCTGTGAGCGCCTGCTCCGCCTGCTGGCAGCGCACCACCGTGGGTCCGACGCTGCCATAGGCAAGACGGGCCTGCTGCACCACTCCATCCGAATCCGTGAGGATGACCGCGGCCAGGCTGACAACCGAAATGGCCAGCGCCTTGCGTCGCCCCACCTTCTCGAAGTGCTGGAGAGCCGAAGTATCCGGAGGCGAAACGAGAACCGCCGAAACGATCTCCCCCGGCTCAAGCCTGACAACCCCCGGCCCGGCGATGAAGTCGGCCAGGAGAACGCGGCGTGGGCCTCGCCTGGAGGAGAGCTCCACCCGGGCATCCAGGGCATAGAGCGGAGCCAGGGTGTCCCCGGCTGGCGAAGCCGTGACGATGTTGCCGCCAAGCGTTCCCATGTTGCGGATAAGCGGCGACCCGAGCACCGCAAGCGCGCCAGCCAGCACGGGCAGACGCCCGCGCACCAGAGGATGGCGCAGCAAGCTGGCGTGGGTTTCGCACGCTCCCAAACGGATGAGTCCGTCCTCTTCACCCACTCCGTACAGGCTCTCGATCCTTTCCAGGCACGCCACCAGGGCGGGAGCTTCTCCGCGCCTGCGCGCCAAGAGATCCGTGCCCCCGGCCATCACCGCCGCCCCGTCTTCCAGATATGGCCACAGCTCAGGGAGGCTTGCCGGGCAAACAACGTCGCTGTTCACGAGTTCTTCTCTCCCGTGGTCCTGGAGACCGCCATCACCGCATCCACGATCTTGACGTACCCTGTGCAACGGCACAGGTTTCCGGATATGGCCTCACGCACTTCCCCCCGATCAGGACATGGCGTGTGGGCAAGCAGCTCGGCTGCGGCGATGGTCATGCCCGGAGTGCAGTATCCGCACTGAACGGCCCCGTTTTCAGCCAGCGACGCCTGGATGGGATGCGGGTGCTCCACAGTGCCGAGGCCTTCCGCAGTGACGATCTCGCGGCCTTCCAACTGGGCCGCCAGCATGAGGCAGGAAAGCTTGGCCGTGCCGTCCACCAGAATCGCGCACGCACCGCACTCTCCGGAACCGCAGCCCTCTTTGGCAGCGGTCAGGCCCATCTCGCCTCGCAAGAGGTCCAGAACCCGTGTGCCGGGCCTGGTTTCCAAACGCACCTGCCTGCCGTTCAAGGTGAACGTCAGAGTGATGGTCTTGCTCATGACTTTTCGCCTCTAAGGGCCCGCAACACGTCTTCGGGTTCGACGGGCACGCTACGCACCGTAAGGCCCACGGCGTCTCCCAGGGCCTGGGCCACGGCAGGCGCCGGCCCGTGGATGCCGACCTCCCCCATCCCCTTGAGCCCGAGCGGACCTGAGGGTTCGTCACCGTCTACAGTCGCACATTCGAGGTCGGGAAGATCAAGCGCTGTGGGGATGAGATAGGTGGACAAATCCCCCGAAAGGATCCGCCCGCCCTGAGTGGAAAACTTTTCCATAAGGGCTAGTCCAGCCCCCTGGGCGGCAGCTCCCTGCACCTGCTGTTCGACTCCCCGAGGGTTCAGCACCCGCCCGCATTCCACAGCGGTGACGCACTCCTTAAGCTCCACCTGTCCGGTCAGCTCGTCCACCTCAACCGCGCATAAGCAGGCGCCATGAGAGAAGAAAACATGCGGGAAACCCAGCTTGAATTCCTTTCCCGTATCCGGCGGATTTTCCACCACTGGCATCACGAACTGGTCCACGCAGATGCGGTCGTCGCGCTGGAGCATGGCCCCAAGCATGGACAGGGGTACCGAACGCCCCGTGGCCTCATCGGCCACTTCCCCTGGTTTGAGGCAAAGCCGGTTAGGTTCATCCACCAGCAGGAACAGGGCCGCGCGCGCGATGAGTTTTTCGCGCATGGCCTCGCAGGCCCGCAGCAGGGCGTTGCCGAAGGTATACGTGGTGCGGCTGGCCGAGGACGATCCGGCAGGCAGGCACAGCCTTGTGTCCGGCTGGACCAGCTCGAAGCGGGACGCCTCCTGCTTCAATGCCGTGGCCGCCAGCTGGACGAACGCCGGTGCGTTGCCCTGGCCCATGTCGGCCACGGAGTTGAATATCTTGAAGTTCCCCTCTCGCGTGAGTTCAAGCTTGGCCGCTGCCGCATCCGGCAGACCACGCCCGTAGCCCATGGCGTTGCACGATGCCGCGATCCCCACTCCCCGGCGCTTGAACGGCGGAGCCTTTGCCTTCCATGCCATGCGGTCCGCCCAGGCCGGGTGAGCCATGACCGTCTCCAGACACTCGCACGCGCCCGAAGGGGATTGCATGGCCACGCCCGCGCAGTTTTGCTCGCCGGGTCTCAGGGCGTTTTTCAGGCGCAGCTCGCCGGGGTCCATGTGAAGCCTTGCGGCCAGAACGTCCATGATCCGCTCTATGGCGAATATGGCCTGCACCACGCCGAACCCACGGAAGGCGCCGCCCACCGGGTTGTTGGTGTAGACGCAGAAACCCTCCATGCGGGTGTGCGGGATACGATAGGCCCCCCCGGAGTGCTCAAGGCCAAGGGCCATGATCTCAACACCCAGGTGGGCGTAGGGGCCGGAATCGAAATACATTGTGCTCTCAAGCGCCTGCAGCACGCCATCCCGGGTGGCGCCCAGCCGGATGCGCATGCGGGCCGCGTGACGCTTGTACCCGGCCAGGAAGGTCTCTTCACGGCCCCAGTCCATCCTCACCCATCGGCCACCGCTTTTCAGTGCAGCCAGGGCCAGCAGGCACTGAACCGTGGCCCCGTCCTTGCCTCCGAAGGCACCGCCCAGGTAGGGCGCGCGGATGCGGATGCTCATGGGGTTAAGCCCCAGGGCATGGGCGATCTCGAAGCGGTCGCGGAAAGGGGCCTGCGTGGAAACGATCATTTCCAGGACGCCTTTGGCGGTCATCCTGGCCGCACCGTTGGGCGGTTCCAGGGAAACGTGCTCCTGCATGGGGGTCTCGAATTCCCCCTCGACCACAACTTCACACGCCTGCATGGCCTGCTGGGCATCGCCCTTGTCCACCAAGCCCCGGGCCAGCAGGTTGCCGGTCTCCCAATCGGGATGCACAAGAGGAGCATCCGGCTTGAGGGCCAGTTCCGGATCGAAAATGCCAGGCAGCGGTTCACACTCAAGGCGGATGCATGCCAGGGCTTCGGCCAGGGCTTCCCGGCTTTCCGCCACCACCAGGGCCACCGGGTCGCCGGCGTGGCGGACCACGCTGCCTGCCAAAACAGGCTGGTCCTTGTGGACGATGCCCTGCCGGTTGGTGCCAGGCACGTCCGCCCGGGTAAGAACCGACGTCACCCCCTGGACGGCGCGGGCTTCCTCGGAGTGCACGGCAATGATTCTGGCATGGGGAACGCCCGCGCGCTTTACCCCGGCCCAGAGGCATCCGGGCGGGGTGAAGTCCGTGCTGTAGCGCTCGGCTCCCACTGCCTTGGACAAGGTGTCCCGGTGGTGAAACCGTTGGCCGGAAGAGTTGGAGGAAAAAGCGCTCATTGCTTGATCACGCCAGGGACCGGGAGCGGTCCCAGTCAGCCCGGATAAAGGCCAAAATCTGTTTCGATCTGTCCGCATACAGATTGATGGCGTCGAACTCCGGTTCCACATAGAGCTTTTGCATCAGGAGGCCGTCGGGGCCAAACCACAGAGGGACAAAGCCGCCCAGGAAGAAACCGCGCGCGCGCAAAGCCTCCACCGCGAAGGCCACTCCCGGCTCTCCCGTGTTGACGAACACCTGGACCACGGCCAAGCCGCGGCGTTTGGCGGCTTCATCGAGTCGTTCGACACGTTCAGGGAAATCGGCTCCCACTGCCAGAACCTGCATCCGTTCCACTTGGGCGAAATCGAACGTGCGCAAATCGAGAGAGCTCTGGGCTGCCAGGGGAGCGTCCATGCCACTGAAGCGTATCTCCCGGTCCAGGGTGAATCCGCCAAGAATGAACTCCATCTCTTCGCGGTAGCATTCGGGCAGATGCAGGGGTTTACGCTGGTCGCGATCCACTCGTGCGCCAAGCAGGCAGCTTACCCGCTGCGCTCCGGCTCCTTCCTTCTCGTAGGCTCCCGCAGGCATGAGGGCCACTTCCAGGCCGCATTCAGCATACCCCTGTCTTTTGACAAATTTCTGGGTGACCATATGGGTGCACACTGCTTCACCGAAGAAGCCTTGCGCCTGGGTCATGGTCCGGGAGTACCGGTCCATCTCCTTGGAGATTTTGGCCACCATGAGCGAATTGCGGTATTCGGGGGCCACGATAAACTGGCCGAACTCGAACAAAGCCTTGTTTGGCGGGGAACTCTGGTAGTAGGCGCCAGCGCCCGCAACGGTTCCCGAAGAAAGCCGGGCCACAACAGTAAGAAGCTTCCCTTCGGCGTTGAAACGCTCGATGGTTTCCGGATCATAGTAGTCGGCAACGGGATAGCGGTCCCCGTACACGGAGTAGAAAAGCTGCGCCACACCCGGTCCGTCCCCGGGCCGGAGCAACTCCACAGTATACTCCTGTCCAGGCTCAATCTCGCGCCAGTTCCGCTTGATGCGCGCGATGGATTCCGCTTGCCCCGACTCTCCATCCACGCGTTCATTGATGTAGGCGATAAAGTCATCCAAGGTCCGAAGCGACAACGAGGCGCGATCATCAATGGTCAGACCAAACCGCTTTTCAACAGCCAGGCAAAAGGCTGGATAGTCCAAAGAATCCACCCCCTGACGCAACAGGGGCAGGGCCGGTTGTACCGCTTCAGCAGTGGACGGTTCCACTCCGGCCTCAACCAGCAATTCGCGCAGGATGCCCGCAGAAACAGTCATGAAAGACTCCTGTGTGGTTCTTTTCAAGATTCACGCAGTACGAATCGTTGCACCTTGCCGGTGGCAGTTTTGGGCAGTTCGGCCACGCATTCGAAACACGCCGGGCACATGTGCTCGGGCAGGGTCTCTTTCAGATAGCGTCGCCACTTAAGTTCCACACTCTTGTCTGGCTTCGTGCCCGGGGCTGGCACCACGAACGCGCATATAACATCCAGGCCGTTCATTTTTCTAGCTGCCACAGCGCACTCCGCCACAGTGGGATGGCGCAGGAGGGCTTCTTCCACCTGAACCGGGGAGACCCACTGACCGCCTGATTTGAGCATGTCGTCGCTTCGGCCCTGGTGGGTGAACCAGCCGTCCTGTTCTGTGAACACGTCTCCCGTGCGAACCCAGCCGTCATCCAGTATGGTTTCACGGGTCTTGTCCGGACGATTCCAATAGCTTTGGAGCAGGCTTTCGCCCCGAATAAGCAAATGGCCCTTGCTGGAACCGGCAACGTCCTTCCCGGCGTCGTCCACCAGCCTAGTCTCGTACCCAGGAACGACCTGTCCGGTCGATCCGGGCCTCAAGCATCCCCTGCGGTTGGAAATAAAGACGTTGAAAGCTTCCGTGGAGCCGATCCCGTCAAGTATCTCCACACCCGTAATCCGGGCCCACTCTTCGTGCAGCACGGCTGGCAGGGCTTCCCCCGCGCTGAAGCACAGGCCCGGGATCGAGTCTTTCATGTCTGATTCAAAGGCCCTGATCATCACGTTGTAGAGGGTTGGAACGCCGAAAAATGCCGTTGGCCTGTGTTTTCGCATCAGATCAAATACGTCGTACGGACCAGGTTTACCAGGAAAGAGCACCGTGGTCGCCCCGACCGCCAGGGGAAGTGCCAGGCTGGCCAAAAGCCCGTAGGCGAAGAAAAGCTTGCTCGAAGAAAGAATTACGTCCGCATGCGTCAATCCGAGCACCGCTCCCCATGTGGCGGAAGGGATAAGCAGGTCCTTGTGGCTGTGTGGCACTCCCTTGGGCCGCCCGGTGGAGCCGGAGCTGAAGAGCATGAACCCTGGATGATTTCTATTCGCTGGGCGCGGCGAGAAGTTGCTGGAGAACCTGTCCAGGTTTGGAGGGCCCTGGTCTTCACAAAGTACCGCCGGGCAGTCCGGTGTAGCCGCCAATGCCGCCGCATGCCCCTCGAGTGTGAAAATGGATCTCGCCCCGGAATCTTCCAGCACAAATGAATAATCCGACGTTTTCAAAAAGGAGTTCACCGGAACAGGGCAGACTCCGGCGAGCAAAGACCCGAGAAACGCCACGACAAAGGCCGGCGTATCCGGCAGGACAAGGATGACTCTCTCCCCGGGCAGTATGCCCAGCGAGTCAAGATACGATGCGAACCGAAGGGACCGCTCGCGCAGATGGCCATACGTAAGGACCGACTCGCCAAACACGTAGGCGGGCTTGCCTGGGCTGGCCACTCCCGGCCCATTGAGCAAGGCGCAGGCGGCATTGCCGGTATCATCCATTCGTTAGGTTCCCTTATGTGTTGGCTCAGGCGTATGCGAGCGGACGTACCCAGAGACGTTGCGGCATACCCGTCACAATTCATTCGACCCGCAATGAGGAGCAGACCGTGCGAACCGCCCGCCGTCCACCCCGAAGCGTGCGTGAGGGTTGTAAAAAGTGGAAGATACCTAGCTTTCCTGGATGCTGATGGCAAGAGAGCGCCGCCCGCGCGGGCATGGCCGGATGATTGCGAACGGCCAGCGCTTCCCCGGCGTGGAGTTCACGGTCTTGGTCGCACAGCATCCCTGAACGTGTCATCGAGCCAGTCGAAGACCACCTGGCTCATGAGGCTTCTGTTTTCCATGACGCAGTGGTTGGAAGCGCCCTCCTCGGCCGGGGTGATCACCAGATCTTTCCTGCTGCTCCCCAGGCAATCGAGGCACAGCTTCGTCTGCCGCTCGATCTCCGGACTCTTGTATTCGCCGCTGCCCACCACGATAAGCGCGGGCATGGCAACCCTGGCGGGATCGAAACGAAATCCGGTGTTGGCCTCGACAAGGCCGGGCAGGTTGTTCATGTCCACCCCGAACCGCCAGGCGATAAGCTGGTTGTTCTGGCGTTTGAAGGAGGACCAGCCCTTGGCGACCTCCGGTGTGGCCGTTGCCACGGCCATTTTGGCCACACCGGCCCCGGCATCGACCACGCAGTTGTTCATGACAATCGCGGAGATGCGCGCGTCATGTTCGGCCGCCTGAGGGACAAACCCGCCCCCGCTGCTTATGCCATAGACGGCGAGGCGCTTGGGGTGCACGTCCTTGCGGCTTAAGGCGTAGTCCACCACGGCCTTTATGGGCACCTCCATGTCCCGCCTGAAAAAGCGCCCCTCAAGGGGAAGAAGTCCCTGGCCGGGCAGGTCCACTGTCATGAAGTTGTAGCCGCGCTCGAAAGCCTGCTGGGCTATGTAGAAATACTGGTCCTCGGCGAAGGTTTCCGCGCCACCGATCATGATGAGCGTCTTGGTACGCCTATTCGCGGCAGACGCCTTGCGGAAGTATCCGGGGAGCACGGTGCCCTCAAAGGGGATCTCGAAGTACATGAGCTCAGGCTGCATGAGCTTTCCGGCCCGGTTCATCAGGTCGCGGCTGCGCTTGGCCGTTTCCCTCAAGCGGGGGTCGTCCGGGAGCATGGACACCATGCCGAGTCGGTAGGCGTAGCTGGCCCGCAGGAACTGATCCCTGGCGCTGACGGCATGTCCCGCAGACAATGCTGTTTCACCTCTCGCCTCGATGAGGGCTGCGGTCTTCAGCCATTGTTCCTGCCAGCTCGCCGCGTCGCCATCCTTCACGTTGTTCGCTGTGGCGAATGCTTCGCCAATTTCGCAGCCGTGGTTCACGGCTGAACCAAGGACCAGAGAACCGAACACGAAGTCCATTGTCTGGTCCGAGAAGCGGAAACGCGAATGCGCCGCGTGCGGATCCACCGCCCGATCCGCCGTTTGCGCGTGCATGGGGCCCTGAGCTTCGGCAACACCGGTCTGAGGCGCCTGGGAAGCGCACGAAAGCAGCAGGCAAGCCGACAGAAGGGCGTAGCCCGTCATCACAGCGCGCACAGACATGCAGAGAGCTCCCGCGTGAGATGGTTTTGGCCAACATGCTGGACGCTGATGTTGCGGTTCAAGCACAGAGGCTTCTCCCCCCCTGGGCCGCCTGAATGGTCACGGTTTGGCCCTCTCATCCAGCCAATTGAGGATGTCCTCGCTGGACACCAGAAAGGCCCCGATCTGGCAATGGAACTGGGCGCCCTGGCTGGCGTCGAACTCCAGGAAGGTTTTCTTGGTTTTGAGCGCTTTGTAGAACTGTTTGGACTGAACCTGGGAGTCGTTCACCGTGTCGGCATTGGAGTTGACCACCAGCATTTCAGCCTTGATCCTGCCTGCGGTGTCGGCCACGGTGTAGGGTCTTAGTTTGCGGAACAGCTCACTTGGCGAAGCGGCCTTGAAGACCCACAGCCGCTGGTTGATGGCGTGGCGCATCGCCAGGCTCTTGTCCATTTCCTGATAGATAAGCGCGTCCACGGCGTCGGCCTGGCGCGGGTCTGCGGCAATCTTTCGCACCGCTTCGGGCAGCTGGTTCACGATCCCGTCATAAACACTCCACACTCCTCCGTTGGCGATGCCCCACTTGATGCGCTTCTCAAAGGCCAGGGCCCTGGGCACGGCCATGGAGTAGCCGATGATGGCCATGCGTTCGCCGTCCACCTCGGGAAGGGCCACCGCGAAGTCCACCACCGGGGTGACCACCTTCTCCCAGTCGGGCCTGAAGGGCAGGCCCTGTTTGATGATCATCTCCCCCTGGCCCGGTCCTTCGAAGATCAGACAACTGTATCCGCGCTTCACCACCTGGGCGCCGACCATGAGATAGAGATCCTCGGCCGAGCCGTCCAGGCCGGTCTGGAGCAGAAACAGGGGCCGTTTTTTGCCGCTGTTGTCCGGGGTGAGCAGGTATCCCGGCAGGGTGGTTCCCTCGTATGGGATGCGTACGGGCCGGATGCGTCCCTGGGAGAGTGCCGCGGCCTTGAGGAATGTGTCGCGGCCGTCCTGCCAGGACGCTCCCCCCCGTTCGGTGCCGTAGAGGAAAACCCCTGCGGCCCGGAAGGCGTTGGTGGCCCGGAGATAGGTTTGCATGGCGCTCTGGGCGTGACCGGCAGCGGCGTACGCATCGGCCTTGACTCGCAGTGTTTGGGCCATGTCGTTCCAGGCCCGGTACCAGCTTTCCGTGTCGCCATCTTGTATTCTGCTGGTTACGCTCAGCAACTCGCCCAGATCCGCCCCGCCGGAAACGATCACACCCGCATGCCACAGGGTCTGGAACACAAAGGCCCGGTCATTGAACAGGAATTTGTCCATGGCCCGTTCGGCGACGCCAATGGATTGAGAGGCCGTATCGCCGCTGGCCCGCGCCGGAGAAACAGCGCCCCATTCCAGGAGCGCCGCGAAGAGAAACACCGCCAGGATGACCAGGGGATTGATGCGGGCAAGTTTCATCGGACAGGCTCCTTCTCGTTGATCCCTGTTTCGGAGAAAGCGGAAGGGTACGGACCGGGCACGACGCTCACTCAGTTCGGGCGAAAGCGCGACACCTTGTCGATGAAATCGCATTCCCTCTGGTAAAGATGCTGCTCGGCCTGAACGGTGTCCGCAAAATTAAGGTTGCTGTCGGACCGTGCGTCATAGGCTGGCCAGGCGGGGAGCCCCGGGCCGTTTGGGTCGCCTGTTTTCGCGAAGTTCACCCAATAGGCCATCACCTGGCGGGAGAGTTCCCTGTCTGCGGCCGTATACCCTTCAGAATCAGCCATATTTCCGAACACGTAGGCCAGGTCCACCCCATGGAAGGCCGCCAGTTCGCGGGCTTTGGCCGTGTTCGGACGCCGGGTGAAACGGTAAAGGAAGGCCTTGGAGTTACCCTCCGCCAGGGTCCGGGCCATAAGCCGCGCGGGCTGGGCGTTCACGGCCACGGTTATGAACCTATTGATGGCCTGGTATACGTCCCGGTCGTCCTTGGCCGGGAACATGGCCAAGGCCTCGGCCGTGTCCTGCCCAAACCTGGCATTCAGGAAGGCTTGATATTTTGCGAGAGAAAGGTCCTTCTCGCCGCGCAGGTAGACGGTTCCCTCGTCGCCCGTGCTTCCCACAATCATGGGCACGTCGTGCGGTGCGCCCGGCGAGAAGGCCGTGCGAACATCGCTGGGGACAACCCATCCGTCGAATACCGGGGCGAAAAAGAGACCTTCGTCGAAAAGGCCGGTGCTACAGTCCGCCGCTTTGATCACCTCGCTAGCCGGCTTGGCTCGCATGCAGGACAAGGCGTCGACGCCTTGGGGGCAGCCCAGGCGGTCGCCCAACGTTTCGCCCATGCGCGAAACGTTGGGCATGTTCCCGTCAAAGAAAGGGTTCAGATACTCAGAACCGATAATCGGTCCGCCGCTCTGGGCGATGGCCCGGCAGAAGAGCCCCTTGGCCAGAGGACTCAGGGTAAGCAGGGATACCGAGCGCGAACCGGCGGACTGGCCGAAGATGGTCACCTGGTCTGGATCGCCGCCGAATGCGGCAATGTTGCGCCGCACCCACTGAAGTGCCTCAATCTGATCGAGCAGGCCGTAGTTTCCGGCCACGGCCTTTCCGGATTCGGCCGCGAGCTGCGGATGGACGAAAAACCCCAGTGGCCCCAGGCGGTAGTTGACTGTCACGACCACAACGCCTTTTCCGGCGAGGTTTCTCCCGTGGTATTCCGACTGCGAGGTGGCGCCGAAATTGAACCCGCCTCCGTGTATCCAAACCATCACCGGGAGTTTGTCCCCGGCCTTGCGGGCGGGCGTCCAGACGTTCAGGGAGAGGCAGTCCTCGGCGCAGCCGGGTTCCAGCGGACCAGATTGCGGGCAGGCCGGACCGAATGCCGTGGCGTTTCGTACCGTTGTCCAGGCTGCGACAGCCTGCGGAGGTTTCCAGCGCAGTTCGCCCACGGGCGGCGCGGCGTAGGGAATACCGAGAAATTCGCGTATTCCACCTTCCACTTTGCCGCGCACAGGGCCACTGTCCAGCAAGACGACGCCGGTTCTGGACTCTCCGGCCAACACCACTCCAGGTAAAGAGAGCAACAAGAAAAAGAAGTTCGCAACCAATATGTGCGTTTTCATGCGTCTCTCCTTCAAAGAAGCATCCGCTTCTCTGCCCAAAGACTAAAACGTCCCTCGCTCTGGCCGCGTTATTGCACCGGTATGGTCAATTGCAGCGGCGGAGAACCTGCCTTTTCATCCATCAAGGTGAAGGCCAGCATGAGAAAGGAGAATACCCGTTTGGTGGCAAGGTCGCGATCATCCACCCAGAACCAGTGGCCATGAAAATTGATCGCCGCGAAGGCGTCCCCTGGCTTTACCGCCCCGCTGCGCACAGAAACCGCGCCCATCACGCCTTCACCCGCCGCCTCAAGCGGTTTGGGAAGGGCCCGCTTCGAGGCGATGTCCGCCTCGGGTATGTCCACCCGGGCTGCCACAGCGGCCATGATCTGCATCAAGGAATACGTCTGCAGCGCGATCTGTCCGCGGTTCTGGGCTTCCGGGGCGTTTATCACCTCATACTCCTGCAACGCCGGGTCCAAGTCGAGAAGCACCCGCAACTCCCCTGCTTGAGCGACCACCTCCGGGGTAGAACGCTTGCCTCCAAGCGACATCAGCAACTTCCCCTCTTTGCCGCTCTGGGAGGGCTCGCTCCTTATCCGCAAGGCTCCGGCCAGCTGCAACTGAGCCAACAACTCCACCGCTTTCCTGAATTCATCCTGCGCCGATGCGCTGCCTTTGGCTGTTAGCGACGCATTGCGCAGGCCGTTCATTGAGCGAACGCCAAGATTGAAAAGAAATTGCGCCGATATCCCCGTATCAAGCCCACCCAAGATATTACGCAAGGGCAATGCGTACATGATACCCTTGAGGAACGGGGTTCCGGTCATGGGCTTGTAGGTGACGGTGGGCCGGTCGGTGAACCGCCCGCTCACTCCGAATTCCAGTCTGCCGAAGTTGCCGAACACTGGGTTGTTGTTGTCTGTTATCGGGGTCGGCGAGTCGTACATGGAGCGCGAAAAGCCGGCAGTGCCCCCGGTCTCGACGGTGTAGCCGGCCACAATGTCGCCCACGTCCATGAAGAACATTGGCTCCACATAGCGGACCTTGACGATATTGAGCAGTATCTGGCGCTTCCAGGATTCGGTGAGGGAGGCGACGTAATCGGTGCGGTCCTGGACCATTCGGCTTGGCCCGATGGAGGAGCAGCCCGAAAGCAAGGCCAACGCGGCCAACACCAGAAACACGATGATTTTGCCGCAACAACCTTTTTTCATCTCACACCCTCCCGGCCTGCCCCGAGGCACCCGGCGGCGCGCCCTGAATGAACCAGATGCGCGCCGCCAAAGATGCCGTTGGTCGATTATTTCTTGAACACTTCGTCGAGCCAGTCAAACACAACCTGGCCCACCAGACTACGGTTTTCCATGACGCAGTGGTTGGATGCTCCCTCGTTGAGAGGAGTTACCACCAGTCCCTTAATGGGATTGGGCAGCCCGTCTATGCAGAGTTTCTGCTGCCTGCGAGTTTCCTCGCCCTGGTATTCCCCTTCGCCCACCAGGGACAGCGCAGGTACGGTCACTTTTGCGGGGTCGAAACTGAAGCCCCTGTTGGCCTCAACAAGGCCCGGCACATTGTCCATGCTCACGCCCCAGCGCCAGGCTATTATCTTCACCGTGTTACCGTGGAAGGACGTGAACGTCTTGACGACATCCGGTGTGGCGGTAACCACCGGGGTCATGCTTGCGAAAAGCGGGTGGGCATCGATCACACAGGCGTTCATGACCACGGCCTTGATGCGCGGGTCGTGCTGTGCGGCCTGGGGAGCGAAGCCGCCGCCGCCGGAGATCCCGAAGGCGGCCAGACGGGCGGGGTCCACTTCCTTGCGGGAGAGGGCGTAATCCACTCCCTTTTTCACCGCATGGTACATCTCAGGCCGGAAGGTTTTCCCCTGCGCGGGAAGAAGTCCCTGGCCGGGCATGTCGAGCGTAACGAAGTTGTACCCGCGCTCTATGGCCTGCGGCATGATGTAAAAGACGAGGTCCTCGGCGAATGTTTCTCCACCGCCAAGCATCAAAAGGGTCTTGCGCGGGACGGAATCGTTCTTGGCCTTGCGGAAATAGCCCGGGAGCACCGTGCCCTCAAATGGGACTTCGAAATACTCGAGAGGAGGGTCAAAAAGCGCGCCGGCCTTCTTCATGGCCGCCCGGCTCTTGGCGCCAATCGCCATCAGACGTGGATCGTCAGGCATCATGGCCATCAGCCCGAAGCGATAGTAGTTGGAGGCTCTGAGCAACTGCTCGCGCGCGCTTACCTTGTGCCCGGCGGCCAATGATTTTTCCCCTCTGGCCTCTACCCTCTCCGCCATCTTTATCCACTGTTCCTGCCAGCTGGCGGCGTCGCCGTCTTTGATGTTGGCCGCTGTGTAGAAGGCCTCCCCAGTCTCACAACCATGATTGATCGTGGAACCAAGGACCACGGAGCCGAAGGTGAAGTCCATGTCCGGGTCGGCGAAATGGTAGCGCACGTAGGGGGCGTGCATGTCGAATTCTTTTTCCGCCGCTCCGGAGACCTTGGCATCCTTTGCTCCTGCGGTACCGGCCCGAGGTCCATTGGCCGCGCACGACATGAAGAGACAGGCCGACAGCAGAGTGCAAACCATCAGCAAGGTGCGGTTATACATAGTGCGATCCTTCACGGTTGAAAGTTGTTCGCCGAAAAGCACGGGACGAGAACGTTTTCCATGCCGACTCGCCGGAAACCGCGTGACCGAATCCGGAAAACATCTGACACTTCACGATGACAGCGTCATACCCGGCAATCCTGACATTTTCCTTACAACGTGAACTGTAAAAAAGCGGAAAGAGGGAAAGGCAGGCAATAAGGCAGAAAAATATTTGTCACCCGCTTACGGGAGACACCGCACCAGGACCACGGTGACGTTGTCCCGGGCTTTACGCTCCAAGGCCAAGTCGATGAACCGGGTGCAGATATCGCTCAAGGGAGCCCCGTTGGACTGAGATATTGGGGCAAGAAGCTCGTGATCAGCCAGGACGTCGCTCAAGCCGTCCGAACAGAGCAGGAAAACGTCGCCAGCCGAGGCCTGGACGACACACGTGTCCACCTGAAGATTCGATTCCATGCCAAGCGCCCGGTAGATGACATTCTTCTCCGGACTGCGCGCGGCTTCCTCGGGTGTTATGAGG
This sequence comes from Desulfovibrio sp., assembly GCA_016208105.1. NCBI lineage: Bacteria > Pseudomonadati > Thermodesulfobacteriota > Desulfovibrionia > Desulfovibrionales > Desulfovibrionaceae > Desulfovibrio > Desulfovibrio sp. The sequence continues at coordinate 119,306 of JACQYS010000001.1, read as the reverse complement.
CCCTGGCGCACCCTGGCCATGACCAGCGAATGGTCTTCCGAGAGTTGCCGGATGTCCTGATCCTTTATCAGGTAGGCACGGCTGTCGCCCACGTTGGCCAGAACGAACTGGTCGCCGCAACGCACAAGTCCCACAAGGGTGGTCCCAGTTCCCGCCGGCCCGGCCCCTTGCCGGGCGAAACGGTGGATGCGCTCGTTCGCCTCTTCAAAGGCCTGGGCCACTAAACGTTCCAGAGCCTGCGACGTGTCCTGGCAATGGGCTTCCTTGGCTGCCATGAGACGCGCGGCCACGGTCTCCACGGCAATGCGGCTGGCGATCTCTCCGGCATCAAGCCCCCCCATGCCGTCGGCCACCAGGAACAGCCCGGCTTGGGAATCCGCCAGAAAGGCGTCCTCGTTGTTTTCCCGCACGCTCCCCTTGTCAGTGAGCCCAGCGGCGTCGATCCTCATCAGTCGACCTCCGTGGCTCAGTTTCCGCGCTTGGCCAGTGCTTTCAGGCGATAGGGATTGTCCTCGAACGGCATGATCTCCAGAACGGCTTCCCAGCGTTTCATGGCTTCCTGGCGGTTGCCAAGCCCCTCATACACCAGGCCTTCTTCATAAAGACGCTTGGCTTCGGCCTCCATGGTCGGCCTGAGTTCGGCCACCTTGGCGTTAGTCTCCTTGGCCTCGGGATAGACCGCAAGGACATTGAGCCAGCATTTGAGGGCTTCGTGGTATTTCTTCTGGGAGTAGTATTTGAGCCCCTGGTTGTAGTCAGGCATCACCTGCTTCACCAGGGTGTCCTGCAGCCGGGCGGCCTTGGCCTTGGCGTCAGCGGCTCTGGCCTGGTCCGTGTCTTCAGCCGAGGCCTCGCGGTAGAGCTTCATGGCCTGATAGAGCTGCCCGATTCTGGCATACTCGTCCGCCTTGGCATACACATCCCGTAGACGAGCCCTGGACTCCGCCTGCTTGCGCGATTTTTCCTCGGCCGCCCGGCGGGAGGCTTCCGATGCCTGGGTTATCTTGGCCAGAAGATCCTGGGCCTCCTTGTCGTCCGGGCTTACTTTCAAGGCCTTGCCGACGGCCGCGGCAGCCTCGTCGAATTTACCCTGAGACAGCAGCCTGTCGCCCTCAACAATCATGCCCACCACTTTCTTGTGCAGCTCGGCCGTCTGACGCTCCCGCTCGCGGGCCTTGGCCTCGCGCTCGGCGATCTTGCCACGCAGATCAGCCACTGAACGCGTGGCCTCGGCATTGCCAGGCTGGATGTCCAGCACTGCCTGAAAACGGGCCACGGCCTGATCCCACTCTCCTTGATCCACAAGCTTCTGTCCCTGCACCATGAGTGTGGACACCTTGCGCGAAATCTCGGCCTCATCCATGGCCCGCTCTTTCTGGCGAGCCTCCTGAAGGACGCTGTCGCCGGGTTTCTTCTCCGGGCCGGACAGGAACAGACCCAGCACGAGCACAAGGAATACGCCGGCTCCTATGCCCAAAAGAACCTTGCGGTTCTGCAGGACGGGAGGGATTTCAAAACGGCGCTTGGGAGCGGCGGCTTCAGCCGACAGGACCAGACGCAGGCGGGCCGGTCCCACGCCAAGAATGTCGCCGGTCTTGACGGGCGCTGTCCTTATGGCCTGACCATTCAGAGTCAAGGGGTTGCGATCATGCAGGCTTTTAGCTTCCCATCCCTTTTTGGAGCGTGAGACAAGGCCGTGCTGCCTGGAGATTGACGGATCATCAAGGACCAGATCGCAATCGGAAGCGCGGCCGATGTGCAACGTGTCACCGAAGCGGTGGATCAGACCCTGCCTGGGGCCCTCGAACACCTCGAGTGCGTTTGCTCCCTGGCCTTCAAACGTGGGGCGAGGCCTGAATACCGTTTTGTCCTGGGCTGGCCCGGTGTCGGAATCAGGCTGCGCCGCAGGAATCGACTCGCCCTTTTGAGCAGGCACGGCAGCCTGCCCGGATGACTGGACCGGGTCCTGGGACAGAGGCCTGGCCTGGGTCTCGTCTGGCTTGATACTGACCACCAGCTTGAAGGGGCCAAGACCGATGATGTCCCCGTCCTCCATGGTGCGCTGGGTGACGGGGGAGCTGTTCACGAAAACGCCGCCACCGGCCAGGTCCGTAAGCACCCACTGCGCTCCGGCCATTGAGAGGACGCAGTGCTCGCGGGCCAGGGCGTCGTCCGGAAGAGGAAGGGTATTGGCGTTTGAACTGCCGAGGGTAACAGGTGCATCACCGGAGGCTTTGAGTTCGGTGAAGTGTTCTCCCGCTCGGGAAACAGTCAGAATGAGCATTCCTATCTGCCTCCAAGTTCGTCTAATTTCTTCAGGCTGTCCCGGGTGCGCTCGTCATCCGGGTTGGGTGAATTCTCCACCACCTGACGCAATTCAGCTTTTGCCTCTTCGGTGCGCTGGTACCTGAGGGCAAGCAGGGCTTGGCGGTAGTGCTTGTCCACAAGCTGGTCCAGTTCGCCTTCGGCGCGCACAAGGAGCTTGGAGGCCTGGGCGTTGCCGGGATCCTGCCTGACAGCTTCGCGCCACTGCTCCACGGCCTTCTTGAGTTTGCCTGAGTTGTAATAGAACTGGCCCAGGCGCATGGATTCCATGGATTGTTCCGTCTGGCTTTGAATACCAGGCTGGGTCTGCGGGGCCTGCCCATCGGCGGTCTGGCTCTGGATTGTCTTTCCCTGAATCGCGGCCGGAGCCTGGGGAGGTAGGACCTCGCCCGGTTGAGCCTGGCTCGTCTGGGTCTGCTGGGCCTGACCAGTCGCTCCTTGTTTCTTGGCCTCGCCGCCCTCTTTCCCACCGCCCATTATGGCCAGGAACAAAGCCCCCACGGCTAAAACCGCAACCGCGACGTAGAGTACCTTGCGACGGCCGGGCTTGGACACGCCTTTTGAAGGCTCCCCATCCTCAGCACCGTGCTCTTCCTGTCCGGCGTGGGAGAGCACGAACACCGTCTCGCCCACGCACAACTCGGCCCCCGGAGCGAGAGGGGCCTTGGTAACCGCTTTGCCGTCCAAGAGCGTACCGTTCTTGCTCCCAAGATCCTCCACGCTGACAAGCCCCGCCTCCACGCGGATCAGGGCATGGCGCCGCGAGGCCTTCACGTCTCCCGGATCAAGAACGATAGTGTTTTCCGGAGCGCGACCGATGGTGGTTTCGCCGTCCAGGAGAAGGAACATGCGCCCCTGGCCCGGTCCTTCCTTGACCAGAAGGTAACTCGCGGCCGGAGCGCTGTAGCGGGTGCGGTCATCCATGGTGCGTGTCCTTGAAGAGGAACACGGCCTGCCCCTGGCCTGCGGGAATCTTGGACACCGAGGAGTAAGTCCCTGCCAATGGGCTTTCGCCACGATCCTCGGGATTTTCCAACAGCCCAAGCACGGCCGTGAGGTGGTCTGGGTCGTTCAGCCCACGCAACAAGTGCACGGGAGCCTTGACCCCTGATGCGGCCAGGGGGCCAAAGGCCTGGTTCCAGGCAAGAATGCGGTAGTCGGCCAAGTCCATGAGGAAGCATGGGCCTGGTTGCGCTTCCAGGTCGGCGTCTGCCGGGGCCGGCTCGTTCCGGTCCTGGGCGGACGGTGCGGGGGGTGGAGCCGTGGTTGCTGCAAAGTGGTCTCTTTCTGGTTCTCCCTGGGCGCGTGGCAGGAGGAGCAACCGCTCCACAGCCTGGCCCAGATCGGCCAGACCGGGGTCCATATCGGTGAGATTCAGGCCGTGTTTGCCGGATTTCAATGCCAGGCCGATCTGTTCAGCCAGGGACCTGATCTGGCCGAAGAAAGCCCTGAGCACAATCCAGGCGCCCGCAAGGGCCAGGCTCACGGCGGCAACAATGCCCAAAAGAGCGGACCATACGAGGGACGGACCAACCAACCCGGTCCCTGGCGCGTAGCTTAACACCGCGACCCCAAGCACTCCTTCGGCATCCTTGATGGGGCTTACCAGGATGGTATCGCCCTCGGGGCTGTCATACATGGTTGTATGGCCCTCGCGCAGGGCCTCAGCGATCTTGGAGTGGGACAGGACCTTGCCGATGGCCTGGGCCGGGGCAAGAACCTTGCCGTACTGATCGGCCACGAAGGCGTAGCGAACTCCCTCCTCCGCGGACACGGGCGTCACCCGGACCTGGTCGGCAAGCTTAGCCCTTAATGGGCTCACATTCTGCTCCGCAAGGGAGCGGGCCAGCAGTGTCCCCCTTCGAAGAGACTCGCGCTGGGTAAAATTGTGCACGGAACTCGCCCCGGCTATCCAGAAGACGCACAGCGTGCACAGCGTTGCCAAAAGAAGCATTGCCGAAACCAGCACAGTAAGGCTGGGCTTGGATACCGCGGGCAGGCCCAAGCGCTTCTTTTCAGCCTTGAACCGGCCCTTGAAGGAATATCCCGCGATTTCAAAGTCGACGTCCTGGGAGAACGAGACCTTGCCGATTTTGTTGCCCCGGCTGAAGACCCCGTTCAGGCTTTCCATGTCCTTGACCACGACTTCGCGTTCACCCACCTCTATCTGAGCGTGCACGGAAGAAACGTCCGGGTCGGCCAGGACAACGGCGCAGCCCTCCTTGCGGCCCACAAGGTGTTTGCCCGGCCCGAGATCCAGGGAGCACACCGTTTCGGGGCCCTTGCTAATTGTGAGTATCAGCATCCTGGCTGCCTCCGGCATTAGGAATGGACCGGCCTCACCGGCTGTAAATGTATTTCAAAACGTAGGGTCCGAAAATCACGCCGAAAATGATGGGGAACAGACACAGTACCAGCGGCAGCAGGAGCTTCTGGGTGGCCACGGCCCCGGCGCGTTCGGCTCGCATGAAGCGGTCCTGACGCATGCGTATGGCCTGGAGTTTGAGCACGTCGGAAATGCTCGACCCCATCTTCTGCGCCTGGATGAGGATGGAGACAAAAGCGTGCATCTCCGGGGTGTTCACCCGCAGAGCCATGGTTTTCAGGGCCTCTTCGGTGGACATTCCGAGTTTGATGTTCTGGTAGGCGACAACCAGCTCCGAGACGAAGGGGTCGCGCTTAGCTGTCAGATCGCAGATGCGTTTCATTCCGGCCAGGAAGTCCAGGCCCGAAGCCGTGGAAAGGGCCAGCATGTCCACGGAGTCCGGCATGGCCGTGGTGATGGCCTTCTGGCGGGCCTGCTTCTTGTCCACCAGCCACCAGTAGGGATAGAAAAGCCCCAGTGCCCCAAACCCCAGGACCATGGAGAACTGCGGTTTGAACAGCCACCCCATAAGGCAGAAGATGCAGAGCATGACCCCCTGGAAGGCCAAAAACTCCTCTGGCGAGACCTTGCGATCGATGCCTGCCGTGACCAGGGAGCTCTTCAAGCTCTGGCCGTACCCCGCGGGGAGCACGAGGGCGGCAAAGCGGACCAACGGAGCGTAGACAGGCTTTAACAGCCCCGCCAGGCCGGCGCTTTCGCCAGTGAGATCCTCTGCTTCGACCTCGGTCCGGGTCGTTTCTTTGACCCCGGATGGTCTGGGGAGCAGAAAATAGACGCTGGCGGACACTCCCGCAAAAAAGAGCAGATACCCAGCCGCCTTGATCCACCAGATGTCCATCGGAACCGTCCTTTATGAGTCCACGGTTACGCGGAGCACTTCCTCCACGGTTGTAAGCCCCTGGGCAAGACGCATAAGCGCGGCCCGGCGCAGCGTGGTCATACCGTCCGCCTCGGCAGCGCGGCGGATGTCCGCGCTTACTGCCCCGGACAGGATGATGCGCTCCATTTCTTCGCTCACAGTGAAGATTTCGTAAACCCCTATCCGGCCGGAATATCCTGTTCCGCGGCAGGCTTCGCACCCAGCGCCCGAATAAAAGGTTGTCCCTGGGGGGAGAAGGGCCACGTCCCGGAAAAGGTCTTGGGATGGCGGCGGTACTTCCTTGCGGCATTTTTCGCAGATCCGGCGCACGAGGCGCTGCGCCGCCACTGTGATGCGCGTTCCGGCCACGAGGTGCGCGGGCACGCCCATGTTCACCAGACGGCTGACGGCTCCGGCCGCGTCGTTGGTGTGCAGGGTGGAGAGCACCAGATGGCCGGTCATGGCCGCCTTGACCGCCGTGTCCGCGGTTTCGATGTCTCGGATCTCGCCCACCATGACGATGTCCGGGTCCTGGCGAAGGAAGGCGCGCAATGCCTGGGCGAAGGTCATGCCGTCCCCGCCCGGACACGGGACCTGGGTGATTCCGTCGAGACGGTATTCCACCGGGTCCTCGGCGGTGAGGATGTTCACCCGAGGGGTGTTGAGCTGGCCAAGCACGGCGTAGAGCGTGGTGGTCTTGCCGCTTCCAGTGGGGCCGGTAACAAGCAGGAGTCCGTTGGGAGCTGCGATGGCCCGGGAAAGAACCTCCATGTCCCGGGCTTCAAGGCTCAAGTCCTCCAGGGTAAGGCCTTTTTTGCCCGTATCCAGCAGGCGCAGCACCAATTTCTCTCCGTAGAGGGAAGGCAGGGCGGAGACGCGGATGTCCAGGGGCCTTTCCTTGACCAGATTGCACTCGATGGAACCGTCCTGGGGCAGCAGGGTCTGGGCCGGGTCCATGCCTGAGAGCATCTTGACCCGGCGGACCAGGGCCCTGCCCAGCACAGGAGGGAACTCATGCCCCACGCGCATGATGCCGTCCTTGCGGCATCTGACCCGAAAGACGCGGACGCTGGGCTCGAAATGAATGTCCGAAGCCCCGTCGTACGCCATCTCCGTGAGCACAGCGCGCAAAAGCGCCACCACTTCCGCGTCTTCAGCAGGGTCGCGCTCTCTGCCCGTCTCCGACGTCAAGCGGCTTATGGCCTTGGCAGCCCGCTCGGCCTGGACCGCGGGGTCGAACGAGGGGCGATCTTCCTGAATCTCAGGAAACGACGTTTCGATGGCCTTGCGGATGCCCTGGCCATGGCAAACATAGACTACCAGGCTAGAGCCGAGCAGATGCTCAAGCCGGGACCTGGAGGCTTCGTCGCCCGGCACGGCCATGACCACATGGGCCTTGCCCTGCTCCAGCCGGATGGGGAACGCGGATTCGGCCAAAGCCTCCTGACGCGAAAGAAGCTTGCCCGCCTGGCGCAGAAACTCCGGGTCAAAGGGAGCCAGGGAGGGGTCCATGGCCTTGACCCCGGCAACCTCCTGCAGGACCTCGTTCACGGCCTGTCCCGAGGCCTTGCCCTGGGCCAGAAGGTGGTCCGACAAAAGCGTCCCGTCGGGGGCGTCGAGCAAGGCCCCGGCAAGGCCCCGCTGGGCGAAAGCCCGGCGGAGCCTCTCATTGAGCGCTGTGGCAGCCTCGTTCATGCCGGGATTCCCCACTTCTTAGTTGCTCGCACCCAGACGGCTGGTGTTGTTGAAGCGGTATGTGAAGTCCCCATAGTATTGATTTCTCGAGAGACTCAGGCCTGTTTTCAAGAGCCAAAGCTCCAAATCGTCACCCAGGCTTTCCTGAAAGGCCCGCTCAGAGGGAATTCCCCGCATGCGGTCCACTTCCTTGCCGTCCCGGTACATCACGAGGGTGGGGAGCATCTCCAGTTTGTAGGCGCTTCCGTCGGAGTCGAGCTCCCAGAAGAAGGAGCCGAACATGGCCTTGCCCTTGTATTTGGCGGCCAGGCTGTCCAGCCGGCCCTGCATCTCGCGCGACTGCGGGAAGCGGTCGTTGTAGAAGAGCACCAGGGCCAGGCCCGAGCCGGAACGGATCTCCCGGGAGAAGCTCTGGGCGTCCAGCTTGACCACGTCCGGAGGCGGGGGCGACTTGGGTTTGACCCCGGCGCAGGCGCAGAGCCCAAAAGCGGCCAGGGCCATCAGAAACGCGGCCACATGGTGTCGTTTCATGCGAAGCTCCTTGAACAGATCAATCGTTGAATACGGTTTGCACTAGAACGGTTTGGCGGTCGGCGCCTTCTTCATCTCCATGGTCTTAACCTCAGGGGCGTCCTTCTTTTCCATCTCCTTGGCTTCCGGAGCTTCCTTCTCTTCCATCTCCTTGGCCTCAGGGGCGTCCTTCTTTTCCATTTCCTTGGCGGAAGGAGCATCCTTTTTCTCCAGCTCCTTGGCTGAGGGAGCGTCCTTCTTCTCTATTTCCTTGGCGGAAGGAGCATCTTTCCTTTGCGTCTCCTTGGCAGCCGGAGCGTCCTTCTTCTCTATCCCCATGGCATTGGCGGCGTTTTGTTTCTCCAGCTCCTTGGCCTCAGGAGCGTCCACCTTTTCTATCTCCTTGGCCTCAGGCGCATCCTTCTTCTGTATTTCCTTGGCCTTGGGCGCCTCTTTCTTTTCTATCTCCTTAGCCTTGGGCGCTTCTTTCTTCTCTATCTCCCTGGCATCTGGAGCGTCCATTTTTTCCAGGTTCCTGGCCTCCGGGGCCTGTTCTGCGGTGATGTCGCGAGCCTCGGGAGTTTTCCGTTCCTGGATGGTGCGGCTTTCGATTGACCGAGCCCCAGGACCGCTCTGCTTCTCCATACCCTTGGCTTGCGGCCCCTGGACCGAATTCACGGACTGTTGGGAGGGTGCCTGGCGTAACGGTCCGGCGTCCTGGCCCCCAGGAGCCTTCACTGAACGGGACTTCTGGGTCTCGATGTTGCTGCCGGATTTTTGCATCAGCAGCTGGCCCTCGGGAGTATTGCGCATGTCCACGCCGAGAGCCTTGTGCAGATCGATGGATTCCTTGGCCTTGCCCTGGGCCGGGGGCCCCAAGCGTACCCCGTCGTCCGCGGCGCTTACGGGCCAGCCCCACAAGCAGGTAGCCAGGAGTACCGGTATGACGGCGAAAAACGAGCATCGACGCATGGCAACCCCCTAAACTTTGACTCGTACGATCTTAAACATCATGGCTATACCCACCACTTCCATGAGGCCCATGAGCATAAGCATGAGCCAGCCACCGAACGTGGTGAAGAAGAGGGTCATGGATTCCTGGTTCAACTGGTAGAGGATGAAGCCCAGCACCACAGGCAGAGCGGCCAGGAAGTAGGCCTGCGTTTCGCCCTCGGCGGTCATGGTCTTGATCTTGGTTTGTATCTGTTTGCGTTCCTGGATGGTCTCGGCCAGGGTGTCGAATATCTCGGTGAGGTTGCCGCCGGTCTCGCGAAGGATGCTCACGGAGTTGACGAAGATCTGCGTGTCCGCGGTGGGCATGCGTTGGGCCAGATGGCGCAGGGCTTCGTTCAAGTCCGCGCCGAGGCGGTGTTCCTTGAGCACCAGCCCGAACTCCTGGGACAGCGGGGCCTGGCTCTTGGAGGCCGTCAAATCCAGCGCCTGGAGCAGGCTGAACCCGGCGCGCAACCCGTTGGAGGCCATGACCAGACCGTCGGCCAGTTGGGCCTCGAAGCGCTTGACGCGCCTTCGCTTGATGAGCGCCAGGACCCCTTTGGGGATCTGAAGAAAGGCCAAAGCGAAAATCCCGGCACAGAACAGACGCAGGGTCAGCTCTCCTGCCAGGCTTTCGCTCTGGGGGTAGAGCTCCTCCAGGTCCATCGGCAACTGCTCGGCCTGCCTGGCCCGGGCTTCCTCGAAAGCCTGACGCTGCGGGTCTCCTAGCAGGCCGCGCATGATAGCCAGGTTGGATTGGGCTTTGGCGTATTGAGGTTTGAGTTCCAGGGCTTTCTGGAACTCCTGCTCGGCCTGGTCCATGTTGCCTGTGCCATAGTAGGCCACGCCCAATTCATTGTGGGCAAGGGCCGAGGTGCTCTCTTTATAGCGTGAGAGTGAGGAAAGGGCCGCCTTGTAGTTTCCGGCCCGGTTGAACTCCACGGCCTGGTCGATGGACAGGCGTTCGAAGTTGTCCGCAGCGCTTGGCAGGATGAATCCCACCAGCGCGCCCGCTCCTGCCAGGGCAAGGATGGCTGTCCTGGCTTTGGCCAGCCCCACCGGCAGAAACATGTCGTCCAGAGACAGGGACACCCTGGCGGCGTATCTCTCCAGGCTGAGCGGCCAGCCCTGCCGGTCTGGAGGCAATAGTGTCACCAGCCAGAGGTAGCCTAAGCCCCAGAAAAGGATAAGGAGCGTCGCTCCCAGAAAGAACGTCATCGTACGCCTCCCGCCGCCCCGCTCTCTGCGGCCCAGAATATTTCCCGGGGAACGCTCACGCCGCGCTCCTCGAAGCGTGCCAGACAGCGTGGCACATAGCCCGTGGCCACGAACACGCCCCGCACCTCTCCCTCCGGAGCCGGCTCCTGGCGGAAGGAGAAGACATCGCCCAGGGTGATGATGTCCGCCTCCATGCCGGTGACCTCGGAAATCTGCACGATGCGTCTCTTGCCGTCCTTGAAACGCTTGATCTGGACGATCAGGTCCAGGGCTCCGGTGATCTGTTCCCTGACGACCCGTGTCGGCAGGTCGAATCCGGCGAAGAGCACCAGGGTTTCCAGGCGGCTTAAGGCCTCGCGGGCGTTGTTGGCGTGGATGGTGGTCAGCGATCCGTCGTGGCCGGTGTTCATTGCCTGGAGCATGTCCAGCGCCTCGGAACCACGGCACTCGCCAACCACAATGCGGTCCGGACGCATGCGCAGGCAGTTGCGCACCAGGTCCCGGATGGTCACCTCGCCCTTGCCCTCGATGTTTGGGGGCCTTCCTTCCAGGGTTATCACGTGGGGCTGGACGAGCTTGAGTTCGGCCGAATCCTCCACCGTGATGATGCGCTCTTCGCTTGGAATGAATTCGGATAAAATATTGAGGAGAGTGGTCTTGCCCGAGCCCGTGCCGCCGGAGATGAGCACGTTGAGCCGCGAGAGCACCGCGGCGCGCAGGAATTCCTCCATCTGGGTCCCCAGCGAGCCCAGATCGATCAGATCCTTGCTGGTGAGCTTGCGTTCCGGGAATTTACGGATAGTGAGCACCGCTCCCTTTATGGCCAGAGGGGGGACGATGGCGTTTACCCGGGAGCCGTCCGATAGGCGTGCGTCCACCATGGGCGTGCTCGTGTCGATTTTTCTGCCGAGCGGGGCCACTATGCGCTCGATGATGCGCATGAGGTGGCTCTCCGAGAGGAAGCGACGAATTGAAGGCTCTATCTTCCCCTTGCGCTCCACAAAGATGGTGTCGAAGCGGTTGACCATGATCTCGGAGATGCCCGGGTCGGCCAGCATGTCCTCCAGGGGACCAAGGCCCAGCACGTCCTGGAGCACCTCGCGCACGATGACGTCGCGAGCCTGACGGGAGCGTATCTGCACTTCCTGGTCCAGGATAAGGATGATCTGGCGGGTGACATCCTCGCGCAGCTCCGCGAGCTTGGCCGGGTCGCTCTCGGCGCGCATGTCGCTGTACTTGAGATCGAAGGTTTCCAGAAGCTTCTGGTGCACGGTCTGCTTGACCTGGTCCAGATCCCTCTCTTCGGGGGGGGCCTCCTGCCCCTCTCCGGGAGTGCCTGCCGGTGCGTCCTGAGCCAGGGCCTTCACTATGGCGTGAGCCAGGGAGTCGAAAGCCTTGGCGGTTTCGTGGAGGGGATGGTCCTTCGGGTAGGTGCGCCCGCCGGACATGTTGGCCCAGACATCCTTGTCGTGGGGGATGACGGCCAGGACATCGCGCCCTGTCATGGCTTCCACGACTTGACGGGTGATGCGGGGGTCCTCCCCGGCGCGGTTTAGGACCAGGCGCGCCACATGGCTGGGATAGTTTCTGCGCATGAGGAACGCCAAGTCCGCCTGGGTGTGTTCAAGGGCCAGGGGGTCCGGGATGGCGGGCATGAGAATCATGCTGGAGAGATCGAGCATCTTCTCCTGGACCGGCCCGTATCCCGGGCCAAGATCGGCCACGACCCAGCCGTAGACCGCCAGGAGCTTTTCGAACAGGGCTTCCAGGGCGGACTGCGACGGGGCCACGGCGGTTTGACCGCCACCGGAAAGGCCCAGCACGTCAATGCCGCCCGGATGCGGGGTGGCAAAGCTCTTGAGCATGGCCGGTGTGATCTTGTCCGCTGCGGCCAGGGCTGAATCCAGAGTGCCCACGCCCTTTAAGTCCATGATCTTGGCGGCATCCAGGGACAGGGGCAGGCCCATGTCCACCAGGAGCGTCTTCTCCCGGGTTTCCAGGCGCAGGCCCACGGCCAGGTTCACGGCCAGGAAAGTCCTGCCGACTCCCCCCTTGGAGGAATAAAGCGAGATGAGCCTGCCTGCCATGGCCTGGTTACTTCTTGGCCTTGTCCCGAAGCGCTTCCAGGTCGCGTTTCTTGAAGGACTGGTTCACCTTGGCGTCGATGTTCTCGGCGGCCTGGCTTGGGGAGTCCAGGATGCGCGAGGTCACGAAGACGATGACCTCGGTGGTGTCCGTGCTGGCCTCCTTGCGGGCGTTGAGCTGGAGAAGGCTCAATCCCTTGTCCGGAGGAGACTGGGACATCAGCTCCAGTTCGCGCTGCCCGATAAGACCGCCCAGGGCGATGCTGGCCCCGCTGGCCACGTTCAGGGCGGTGGCCAGGTTGTTGGTGCTCACGATGGGCGCCCCGCCGGAGCCGGTTCCGGTAACGGCGCTGGACTCAACCTGAATGGAGGTGTCGATGTTCTTGGCTTGGTCGATGATGGGGGAGACCTGGAGGGTCATGCCCACCTTCTTGTACTCCACGGACATTGTCCCCAGGCTTTGGGCGATGGAGATGGGAATCTCGGTGCCCGCGAAGAACTTGGCCTGGCCGCCCTGCTTGGTGATGACGGCCTGGTTCATGAGCGAGCGGCCCTTGCCCTCGTCCTGTATGCGGCGCATCTTGGGGAAAAGGTCCGTGATGGTGCCCGAAAGCGACGAGAACCAGCCCTTGTCGCTGGACTGGGTCCCGGTGGCCTCGGACTTGGAGCCAAGGGGGTTCCAGTGAATACCCAGATCGCGCAGAGCGGATTTGGATACTTCCATGATGTTCATGGTCACTTCGATCATGCGCGGCTGACTGTATATCTGGGGGGCGTCGCCCGAGACGCGTAGGGCGTTGACAACGTTCTTGGAATAGAGCGACGCGATCTTCTGCGCCCGTTCTGACTCCTCGGTCGAAACCACGAGTCCATCAAGCATGAAGGAATCCTTGACGGCCTTGACCTTCACGCCCGGCCTGTCGATTTCCTTGCCGATCTGCTCGCTTATGATCCGCTTCATCACCGGGCTCATGCTTACCTGGTTGATCACCTCGGGCATGCTGGCCAGGAGCTTGTTCACCCGGTCGAAGTGGTCGGAGGTGAAAACGTCCCCTTCTACCACGATCTTCGGGCCCAGCTGGCGTACGCGCAGGCCCTCGTACCCCGCGAGCAGGTCCTTGAGAGCGGCTATGCTCTCGGCCGTGGCTCCCGAGTATACCCGCACCGAATATTCGCGCTTCTCGCCAGAGGTTCCCAGAACCAGGATGTTGCTTACGCCCGGTTTCTTGGCGTTCACGAGCATCTCGCGATCACCCGAGCGGGCAACTCCCAGCACCTCGGGGTCGCCCACGGCGACCTTGTCCACGGTGAAATCGAGTTTGAGCACCGTGCTCTGCCCGTTGACGATCTCCAAACTGGCCGCGTCCTGCGCCAGGACCGAGCCGGGCAGACAGAACAGGAGCATGAGGGCGGCGATCCATGCACGAAGTGTTGATACGTAAGCCTGTTTCATAACCGGATTTCCCTTCTGGTCTGGGTTTGAACGCGTGAAGCGCCTAACGGAGCTGGTATTCCTCGGTTCCCCGGAACTCGGTCCAGGCCGGGCGTGCTCTGGGCACCACGGTCTTTTCGGTACCGAGCACGTTCTGGGCCGTCATGTTGGAAGGCTGCGTTGCGGATTCGCCCTTTTGCCAGCTGCTGCGTAGCGCCACGGAGAGAGAGCCGATCTCCTGGGCCAGGGCGGCCTTCTGGGTGTCTTCCGGTGAAAGGGCCAGGGTAAGGGTGCGGATGCCCTGGGTGGTCTGACTGGAACTTGGGGCCTGCCCCACCAGGTTGCCTTCGCCCTTCTGGCGCGAAGCGGCGCGCTGGATGCCCCTGGTGCTGGACACCTGGTTCACCGCCAAAACCAGAACATTCTGCAGGAGCACACGGGTGATGGTCCCTTCGGCAACGGCCCGTCCCTGTTGCATCGAGCCGGTGTTGGCCGTGAGCAGCACGTCAACCTGGTCGCCCGGGGAGATGAGCCCGGCCACAGCCGAGACCTCGTTCACCGCGATGCTGAAGGCCCGCTTTTCCGGCGGAACCCGCCGGGCCACTCCCTCCTCCCTGGAGGAACGAAGCATGGATTCGAGCACCTGGGTCCCCTTGAGCAGGGGCACGTCGGACACCCGGTCCGCGGCTTCTGCCAGTTCGCGCACCGCACCGGGCTGCAGGAACTGTTTGGGTACTTCCACGGTCTCGAGCATGGTCTCGTCCAGGACCGTTCCCTCCGGGATGTCCTTGGCGGCAGCCAACACCTTGACCGGGGTTCCCAGGGAGAGGATCTCCTTCTCCTTCTTGTACACGTAGGAATAAACCAGCATCAGCGCAAAAAGCGCCACTCCCAGGGAGATGAGGATAAGTCTTGCTCTGCTCATGACCTACTCTGTTTTTATGGTTCGGTCTGACGTGCCGTGTTTGGCGAATTTATTCTTTCCGGTACCGGTGTATGTCCCAGCGTAGCCTTTCAGGAACAGGGGAACCTGCACGGGGTTTTCGGTGAGCTTGTCCCCGATGACCCCGGAGACCTGCATGATTGCGTTCTTCTCCTTCTTCACGGCCTGGAACTTGCCATCAGCCACCTGTTCGGACTTGTCCCGCCACTGGTAGCGCAGGTCCTCCAGGGTGCTGCTCATGCTTTCATAGAGCGTGTAGCCGTAGACGAGGAACATAAGAAAAAACGAGAGGAAAAAGAGCATGAAGGCCGCTTCGATCATGGCCGCGCCGCTCTCTTTGTTACTGTGCCGGGACGTTCTGGCGGCCCCGTCGCGCTTTAAAAGCCTCAATGGAGCACCTTGGAGAGGTTGTCGAGTTTGGGTTTGGGGTTTTTCAGGTCGCCCAGGCGCACCATCACGGGTGTGTAGTGGGGCCAGCCACCCAGGGGAACCCAGCCCCCCACGGAACCCGTGTCGATGCCGAAAATCTTGAGGATGGAACTTGTGTCACCGCTCCCGATCGTGTTGACCAGATCCGTGAGCACGCCAAACGTTTTCAGAAAGGTATTGGCGTCCATCCCCGTTGGGGCGAGCATCCTGTTCAGCAACTGCTTGATCTTGGCTTCCTCCGAATTGATACCGCTATTGAAAGGGAATTTTTTCTTCAGCATCTCCAGCTCATCCAGCTTCTTCTGCAACCCGGCAACATCTTCGGCGAAACTGACGGCCTTGGAGAACGTGCCTGTCATGGAGAGGCCCGAAGGCATCAACCAGGAGCTCATCCACCCGGCCAGGGCGATCGCGGCGTCGGCCGCGGGCATGGACCCCACTGAACCGCCGGTGGGCATTGCCGCAGCCACGGCGTGCAGGGTCTCGGTGCGCCCGAAGACTGAAGGAGCCAAGATCAGGTCGTGGGGGGGGTGCTTGAGTTCGAAGGCCGAATAGGTGAGCGGGTTGTCCTTCTTTTTTATCTTGTACTCAAAGCTCCCGACTGAGGGCAGGGGAAGAAAGCGGTCTATCACTATGGGGATCGTGCCGTCATGGGCGCCTTCGTATTCGGCCGGCATGGCCTTGGCGTCTACCCATATTTTGGCCGGCACGGGACAAACGGGGCACTCCGCGTCAGTCCAGTACAGGAAGACGTAGTAACCCCTCTTGCGCTCGTACTCCATGAGCTTGCCCGGCTGGCTCTCGCTGGTCTTTGGATTGATTGATTTTATGGTGACGTTCTTGACGCCGATGTCGTCCAGGTTGGCCTTCTTGACGCTCTTGGCCACCTCAATGGCCTTGCGGGCGTATTCCTTGTTGGCATTGTCCTGGTACTGTTTGATATACTTGAAGACATCCTCGTAGAACTTGGCGGCGTTCTTGCCGTCCTGCTCCTGCTTGAAGGGCGACATGAATGACTTGATGTAGATGCCCAGGAGCTTGAAGTATTCTGTCTCGGCCGAATAGTTCAGGTCCGCGATCTCGTTCAAACCAGCGGCCTGGACCGTGGCCGCCGAATAGGCGCAGGCGTCGGCCACGTTCTGGAGCCGAACCCTCTCGAAGATGAGCTGGCCGATGTCCAAGACGAGCATGATCATAAGAGCCAGCGTGGGCAGCATAAGGGCCACCATCACCGTGATGGACCCCTCCTGGCCTTTGGCCGGTCTTTTTATGCCCGCGCTGTTCATCATTTCACCTTGTTGTCCCCGGAATGCTTGGGCTCCATGTACGTCTTCACCTTATGGTAAATGGTGAAGCCGTTCTTTTCCCCCCACAGCTTGCCTATCGCCTCGGGCAGATCGATCTTCTTGGACATGGAGACGCTTCCCTCGCCGCCCTTGTCCCCACCGGCCTTTCCCTGGGTCTTCAGCTCGTAGCCCTTGTCGATCTTGGAGGCCGCATTGCTCGCGGACCCACCCACCGAGTGAGCCCGGGAGGCCACATTCGTGGCGTAGCGTAGCCGCTCGTGGGCCAGGAAGATCTCCGAGAGATTGATGTAGGCTGTGAACACCAGGAAGATGAACATCAGGGCGAAGGCGAACTCCACGGTCACCACCCCGCGCTCCCCATCTCCCGGCGGACACGCCCCTGCCCGGCGGACGAAGCCGCGCGGAAAGGACATGGCTTGAAACCACGCCATACTGTGGCTACTTCTTAAGCCCTGCGGTATCCTTCACTTTTTTCACGACCTCCTGGAAAAATTCCTTGAGGGGGTCGAACATGTAGGTGGCCGCGGCAATGATGCCGATCACGATGACAGCGATGAGCAAGGCGTATTCGACGGTTGTGGCTCCGTCTTCGCCTTTCATGCGCAGGTTCAACTCGCGCAGACGTTTTTTCACATCGTGCTGGAGATTGCTGGCCCGACAGTGCAGATGAGAGATTGCGTTTCCGATCTTTAACATGTCCGCGAACTCCGTGGGTTGGACGTCTCAGGGATATGCGGGGGCAATGAACCCCATGAAATCTTTCAATATCTCCCTAGCCATTGGTCGAAATATCTCGGTCTCCACCCCCATGAATATGGCGGCCGCAAGGAGCATGCACAAAGCGTATTCAACAGTCACAGCTCCGGACTCTGCCCGTACGATCTGGGTCAGTGGAGCGCTCCAGGGCGCCAGCCCGAAGCTGAATAAATGAAATCTATTCGGAGAGTTGGAGGAAGAACTCCTCGCTATTGAATGCATAACACCCCCCGGCACCATCGAACACACGCGGTGAGTCTTATCTTAGCAAACCACCTCTGACATTTTCCTTACAACCAGACACACGAAACATAAAAATCGTTGTTACCGAAAAAAAACGACCGCCGGCTGAAAGGCTTTCGAGGCAGGAACACCCCTCACACCTGGGAAACCCGAGTCCACGAGAACGTTCACTCCTCAGTGCCGATGAACAGAGTTTCCTTGACGTTAAAGGACGGGGGTTTGGATCCGCGCTGGCCCTTGGCTGGTTCTTTGAAGTCCAACTCCAAAACGTACGTGCCTGGCGGCGCGGTTTCCGGAACCAGGAAAAAGGCGTCCACTGCCGAACGGCCAGGCGTCAGGATGAAATCTTTATCCTGGTCGAGAAAAACAGTTTTGCCCTTAAGGCTCAGCTTGCGGGTCAGAACACCCTTCTCTGATCCGCCGCCCGACGCAGGACAGAAGGCGTAGATGAACCGATGGTGCACTTCACCACCTGGAGCGACCCGTTCCGGATTTAATGTATTTGCCTCAAGTGCGAGCATGGGCAGCTTCAGATTGTCGCACTGGAGCTCCCTGGACAATGCTTCATACTCGAGCAGAAGCTTGGGGCCCGGAGCAGGCTTTGCGGGCGGCTCTGGTGCCAGTTCCGGGGCCTTCTTGACGCACGCGGGGGTAAGGCAGAGCAGCAGGGCCAGAATCGCTATTTGATAATACGCCATCCCGTGTCGCCTCCTGGTACTGATTTTTTCGGTGTCTTGCCGGGCGTGCGCGGCGCGGCCGACGCAGGGGGCTGTGCCTGTTGGGAAGCCAGCTGGCCTGTTGAGACGTAACCCGTCAGGCCCTGGGGAGCAGTCACCTTCACCCAGTCTTTCTGGATTTCGATCACGTCCAGCTTTGTGTTCACGTCAAGGGTAGCCAGGATGTTTCCCGAATTGTCCGGGGTCTCCCTCAGCCGGACACCCTTGGCCTGGGTATAAAGAATACTGGGCTCTCCGGCCGGTTGGCTGGCGACAGGGGGTTGTTCCTGCGCCTTTGAGGACGGGGGGGCCGGTTCGGGCTTGGCTGCGGACTCCGGGGAGACTGGTGCGGAAGGCGCTGTTTCAGTCTTGACCGGTTCCTGGGGTTGTGCGGCGGATACGGGCCCGGAAGCGAGCTCAGTTGGTGCAGCCGAAGTGCCTGGCGCAGTGGCAGGCGCGTCGGGGGGAGAAACGGGCGTCCCAGCCTGTGGCACAGGCGCGGGTGTTGGAGCCGGGGCAAGCAGAGGAGCCGGTGCTGGAGCACTCTGGGCAGGCAAGCCCTTTGGGGCCTCCTGCCTGGCCAGCAGGAAGTATCCCCCCACGCCCAGCACGAGCACAGCGGCCATTGCTGCCAACATCGCCTTTCTTCTCACCGGGGGGGCTCCGGACGGGATCTGCGGCAGGGGAGCCTCTCCCATCATGGTGGCGGCCTTCCCTGTATCCAAATTGACGGGACTCTCCGCCCCCGGGGTGGAGACCTTCACGGTGTTTTCGGTGGGCACCTGTGTCCGACCGGAATCCATGGGATACGCATCGGCCTGGTCAGGTGCGAAGAACCTGCTGATCCGCTTGATCTCGGCCAGAAAAGCCTCCGCGCTGGCAAAGCGTTCGCCAGGTGTCTTGGCAAGTGCCTTGAGCACCATTTCCCGGCATGCCAAGCCGGCCTCGTCCTCGGGGAGATCCAAAGGCGGCGGAGTCTTTTCTATATGGCCAAGCATTATCTCCAGATCGGTAACGCCAGTGAACGGGGCCGTTCCGGAAAGCATCTCGTAGAGCGTGACGCCCATGCTGTAGATGTCCACGCTGAAGCTGACCTCGCCGGACTTGAGCAGCTCCGGGGCCATGTACTGAAGTGTGCCTACGCCAGCGCCGAAGCGGGTCAGGCCGGAATCGTCCTCGACCAGCCGGGCGATGCCGAAGTCGGTAACCTTCACCTGCCCGGATTCGGAGACGATGATGTTGCTCGGCTTAATGTCGCGGTGCACAATGCCGTTTTTGTGCATGAAGGCCAGCCCTGACAGGACTCCCGCGGCGATGTGGAGAGCTTCTTGGATGGAAAGCCGTCCATTGGCCTGGAGCATGTCCTTTACCGACTGGCCGCAGACGTATTCCATTACCAGATAGACTTCGCCCTCCCATTCCAGGAAGTCGAAGATGTTGACGACATTGGCGTGGCTTAACTTGGCCTGAAGTTTGGCTTCCTTGAGGAAGCGCTCAAGCATGTTCTGGTTCTTGGCCAGATGAGCGGCGAGACGCTTGATGGCGACGGGACGTTCGAGGGTGCGGTGCACGGCCTTGTAAACCATCCCCATACCGCCTTCACCGATCTTGTCGATGATGTCGTAGTGCTGGATGGCTTCAGTCACACTCCCTCCAAAAGCCGTAAGTACTTTCTAATTATCAAAAACCTTATGGAAAGCAACAGCAACCGGATGGCACGGCGCCAAGGCGGAACCACGCCTGGGCATGCCACCCAATCCTTGTAAAGATACAGGAGACTCCTGACATTTTCCTGACAATCGGCGGGGACGTGAAAGATCGGCCCGGGAAGAAAGACTCACGGCATGCGAATTGGCAAAAAGAGTACGGGGGGAAGGTGGATCACCCGGAGACCAGCGTTTGCAAATACAGATCGTGTGGCTCTCCCGGTTATCAGCCAGGCACCACATCCAGGGGCGAGCCGGATGAAGCCACCCCCGCCTGGACGACATTGAGAGCAGTTTCGATCTCACCCGCATGCTTCGCGGCCAAGGCCGCATCGCCAGCCCGGCAGGAACCCTCGAACGCCGCTGCCGGAGCAAGTAAAGGGGCCAGAGCCAAGCCCATGGCCGCTCCTTTGATGTCGTGTCCGGCTATGGCCGCTCCGGAATAGTCTCCTGCATCAAGCAGGGCCCTGGCCTGAGACAGCCTGTCTGTAAGATAGGCCACGGCTTCCGGGAGCAAAGAATCGAGAGTGCCTTTTTGTGTTTCCGGCACCGCGGCGTAACGGGCAACCGCTTCCCGCAGTCGCTCCAGGCTCACTGGCTTGGACAGATAATCTGTCATCCCCGCCTGAATAAAACGCTCCCGGTCACCTGCCATGGCGTAAGCCGTCAGCGCTATCACTGGCAGAGTTCTGGCTGCCTCCCCACACTCGCCCCGGCGAAGCCTTTGTACAGCCTCCACTCCGTCCATCTCAGGCATCTGCACATCCATAAGCACCAAGTCGAAGTGTTTGGAACGCAACAAATCGAGGGCCTGGCGACCGTTGGTCGACGTTGTCACCTGGTGGCCCATGTCCGCCAGAAAGCCTTCAAACACATGGAGATTGAAAGGATTGTCCTCGACAACCAGAACATGAGCGGGGCCGGCGCGCTCAGCCCCGGCAACCTCGGCGGCAACACCAGCGCATTCGTCCTTTTCGCACAGGCCGAAACGAACGGTGAAATGAAACGTGCTGCCCATACCCGGTTCGCTCTCCGCCCAGACGCGCCCCCCCATGAGCCCCGTCAGCTCCCGGCAGATGGCCAGCCCGAGTCCGGCACCCTGATGCATTTTGGAGAATGAAGAATCGGCCTGGCGAAAGCTGTCGAATATGGCGTCCAGCATCTGGGGTTCAATGCCGATGCCCGTGTCCGCCACCTGGAAATGGAGTTCCACCTGACCGGACTCCGGCCAACCTGAAACCGACACGGACACGAAGATGGTTCCGGTGTCCGTAAACTTGACCGCATTGCCCACCAAGTTCCCGAGCACCTGCCCCAGCCTGACCGGATCACCCAGGAGCAGGCGCGGCGTGTCGCTCGAGACCTCGAGCTTCTGGCCGATGTCCTTGCGTTTCATGGTCAGGCGATGGGCATCGAGGGTTTTTTCGATCACTTGGGGCAGCTCGAAGGCCCGGGTCTCCAACACCAGTTTGCCGGCTTCGATCCTGGAGAGATCCAGCACGTCGCCCACTATGGCCAGCAGCAGCTTGGCTGAATCCTCAATCATCCCCAGGTTGGCCGCGATCTTTTCCGGGTCGCGTCCGCGCCGGCACAGTTCGGTCAGCCCCAGGATGGCGGAAAGGGGGGTTCGTATCTCGTGGCTTATGTTGGCCAGAAAGGTGCTTTTGGCTTTGCTCGCGGCCTGGACCTGCTCGTTGGCCAGACGCAGGCTTTCTTCGATGCGCTTGCGCTCGGCTATGTCCTTACGCAGCGCCTTGGCCTCGGCAGCTTCGCGATGAGCCTTCTGCAACACCTCGGAAAGCCAGGAGAAAGCTGCTCCCGTCAAAACGAAGATTGCCATCCTGAACCATGCTACGGGGCTGGAAGCGAGCAGTTCATCAGAGGGAAGCATAACGGCCACGGCAACCACCGAAAGCACTGTGGCCAAAAGCCCCGAGAACCCTCCTCCGATGAATGCCGACACCATCATGGCGTAAAAGAACGTAACGAACGGGAACCGGGCGCCGAGGTCCTCCATGACCCATCCCCTGAGCAAAGCCGCGAGTGCCACGGCCACCACCGGCAGGGCGACCCTGAACCACAGGGATGAATAAGGGAATGAACGGATCAATGAATACTCCTTGCCTGACCCGGTACAAACTCCGCGTCGCGCGGCTGGCTCTCGTCCACCTGCTGTTTCCAGGGCGACCTGGCTCCCTGAAAAGCGCTTCGCCGCCAACCCTCTCCAACAGATCCCGATGGTGTCAGCTGGAAAGACAGTTTCGCTGAAGAATGTTAGTAATCGGAAGCATTCTGGTCAAGGACCGGAATACCTCGACAACGTTCTTCAAATGCTGCTCGAAGCACGGGGAGGTCCGACTCGACCCCTTTAACTGAAGCTACAATGCTTTTTAATCACCCTACGCCTTTCCCTGGTGGGGTCCAGGGCACAAAGAACTCAAGCGCGTACGGCATTTCTGGTGCGCACACGCGGCGGAGCACAATTTGAGAAAAAAACGCCGTCCTAAACGCGTGTATTTGGTCTCCACTCCCTCTGTGCGCGTCGCGGAGCAGTGAATTCCCGTGGTTGCAAATAAAAAAGGGCCGGAGCTGAACTCCAGGAAAAACACCCCGCGCTATGTTTGCCAACTCGCCTCTTCGCGGAAGCAGGCACAATACGCCATCCGCATTAAAACATCGGCAAGCTTGTATGGAAAACCAAAGAGAATACTTAACTCAGCCTTCCACAAGAGGTTACAAGCAGGCAAAAGGCCCCCGCCAAACATTAGATGACCTCGATAATCAGACAATTTCGTACTTCAAGTTACCCACACGGCCCGGCATTAAAAATCCTTCTGGGTCAATAGACCCGAACCATCTACTCGCCCTTTGAGAGGCAGCTTGACCGTGCAGAACACTCCCCGATCCGCCTGGGACAGGGATATCCGCCCAAGACACTTTCTGGCCGCCGCCTTGGCGATTGGCAATCCGAAACCGGTTCCATGTGGCTTTGAAGAGTTGAAAGGCAGGAAGAGTTCTTCAGTCTTTTGATCTTCTGGCAGTTCACCCCCTCCAAAGATGGTCACATTCAAGTGCGAGGGATTTTTCGGATCCACATTGCTTCCGATTACAATGCTGGGGCCTCCCTGAGGCAAAGCCTCGAGAGCATTGATCAACACCTCCCTGAACAGTTCCCCTGCCAGAAAGGAGTCGGTTTCGACTTCTGGATATGCCGGGTCCAGGGAGTAACTGACTTCGCCCCCCTCTAACCAAGCAGGGCAAGACCTGAGGCTTTCGATGGTTTGCTCCAGAAACAACCGTATTGCTAAGGGTTTGAATTCAGGCTCGGCCAACTCCACGGCATTGAGCCTGGAGATGTCGCGTGTCATGCGCTCAAGACGCAAAGCTTCTTCCAGTATGATCTGGCCCATCTCTTGTGCATCAGCATCACCTTTGCGGATGAGGTGCTTGGCAGCAGAACCGATTACGGTAAGGGGATTGCGAGTCTGGTGAAAGAGCCCCTGCTGCACAGGTGCGGCGACACGAGCTGTGTATGCGGCATGACCTTTTGCCCGTATCAACATGCACAGATCCAGAAGGGTATTCACAGACGAGGCCACAAGAGGGCGTTGCTCCGGGGGGACACAGTCCCATATGGTTCGCAAGAAGAATTGACGGCACTTGATTTCACCCAGCATCATGTATTGAAGGTCGATTCCCATAACGGCTGAATCAAAACCCTGCTGCCACAATTCGTCCAGGAAGAGCGTATCCCAGTCTCTGCTCCACAGGGATTGGTACCACCGTTTCCAGAAGGATTTTACCGTGCCCTTAAAAAAGTCCAAGGAGAGTTCCATGTGGGTGCGCGGAGCAATTCTTCGGAAGAGAGCTTCCAAATATTTACCCGCTTTGGGTGCGCGCTCTGCCAGCTTCGCGGCATAAGGGCGCAGGGCCTCCAACTTCGAACTGTCCAGGCCGACTTCGTTACGAAAGAATTCCAACCGGGAAATAAGGAGAGGGTCGTTCATGGGCACGCTCCTGATTCGTAACATGTACACTCGCGAGAAGGCTCACTGGAGGATCAGTGTAAATCGTGTTACCTGTTTTAATGAAGCCTTAAACATCCTACTCGTTACTCGAACGACATCAATCTTTTCAGTGGACCAGCAGGGCAGTTTGTGCTTTTATTAATAGTAACAGCCTGTTCAAGAGAAATCTTTTCACACGGAATAACATGCTCCATGGCAATTTTTGACATAATTCCCCCCTTGAATACGATTATTCTTCAGAAAACACCCAGACGGGACTCTTCTCCCAACCAATTCTCTGGGTAACACATGAAGCGCCACTGCAGGGAATCTGCCCCTCGGGCATCCGCAAATTCGTTCGGGAAAGTTCGTCTAAAGTGTTAATAATGCCGATACAATGAATCGATTTGTACCACGCAAAACAAGCATCCAAACTGGGACATTACATCATAACCACTGGGATTCTGTAGACACACAAGGAACAGCAATCACTACCGAGGAACACACCATGCAGACAACTTCAGTCCGCACTTCTGTGAGAAGCATCCTGCTGACCATATCATCCTGCCTGATTGCGACAGCCTGTTCCTTGGGACCGGCCCAGCTCAAGGGCAATAGAATCGATTACAACAAAAGCATCCAGAATAGCGACAGCGAGGAATTGCTGCTCAACCTCGTGCGTATCAAATATTCGGAATCCCCCTACTTCATGCAGGTGAGTTCCATCTCGTCCTCTTTTAGCTACTCCGCCTCGCTAGGAGGGGGGGGAGAATTCAGCCAGGGGGCTGAACCATACGTTCAGTACCCCATGACCAAGCTGATTCCGTCCGTAAGAGGAAGCATCGCCGAGAACCCCACGATCACCTACTCCCCTCTGCTTGGTGAGAAATTCGTCTCACAGCTGCTGGCCGACATCAGTCCCAGCCGATTCTGGTTCCTGCACCGGGCCGGTTGGGAAATGCCCATGCTCCTGAACCTCATGGTCCGTCGCATCGGAAGCCTCCATAATCCAGATCACTACCAGATGACCGATGCGACCGCTCTGGCTCAAAGGAGGGACTTCCTGCAATTCGTCGAGCTGGTGAACAAGATCTCGCTTCGCGGTGATTTCGCCCTCCTCTACCAGGAGCCCAACAAGGAAAATCCCATCAGTTTGACCATGCAGTTCAGGTTTGCCAGCGCGGAGGAGGCGGACACGCTTGAAAAGCTTCTTGGCGCCAAGCTGGAACGGAGCAGGCTGCAGGACGGAGCCATCTTCGCCCAGGTTTTTCTCAGCGAATCCCTGGGACTGCCTAAGACGAGCATTCAAAAGAACGACGGGGTTATCCTCCCGGTGTCGTTCAGAAACTTCATTGGCGTGCTGGTCTATCTCGACAGGGGGGTCAAGGTGCCGAAATCGGACCTGGACAAAGGAATCGTCCGGTCCTTCGGAATAGACGAGGCATATAACGATCCGGAACACTTCATCGTGGTGGAGAACTCCAATGTGCCACCCACAGGAGCCTTGCAAACGGTCAGACACCGCAACACGTGGTATTATATAAAAGATAATGATTTCAATTCGAAACGCACATTTGGTTTCATCTCCGTGCTGCTTTCACTGCAATCAGGAAATGTGACGGCTGCGGTCCCTATCCTGACTTTACCGGTCAACCGGTAGGATTCTAGGGGGTACTCGCAGAAGGCTAACCCGCCCCCTTCGTCACTGGCAAGGACCGCTTCTGCCACCTCAGTTCGTCAGGGCGTAGAGCGGTCTTTCCCAGACCCACCTTCATATTCAATGACCTGTCCCAGGTCGCGGGTTCGCACACCCGCGATCAAATTCTTCTCGATGGACTCGAGCGAGCGCCCCTTGGTTTCCGGGACTAAATAAAGGCAAAAGAAAAACGCAAACAGATTGACCACGGTGAAAAACCCGAACACGGCCTCCGGACTTGAAAGCTCGACCAGCGGCAAGAATCCCAAGATCACCACGATATTGATGCCCCAGGCCGCCGCCGAACACAGCCCGATGGACCGGCTCCGGACCCTTAGGGGAAATATCTCCGAAGCCAATATGTATGGCACCGCTCCCATTCCGAAGGCGAACGCCCCGATAAAGGCCGACAAAGCCGCCACCTGCACCCGTTGCAGTAACACTGAATCATGAGATGAGACGTGGCTTGCGGCAAAAAGGCCCATGCCCACGGTCATTACCGCCAAGCCCCAGAGCAGCAGCGGCCTCCTTCCCCATCGGTCAATACACAAGGCCGAGGCCACCGTGGCCAGGACGTTGACTGCGCCCAGGCCCACGGTGGAGAGAAGCCTGCCCTCGACCGAGGCGAATCCGGCAGCCCTGAAGATTTCAGGCGCATAATAAAGAATCGCGTCGATGCCGCTTAAGTTCTGCAACAAGAAGAGCCCGGCACCCACAATGAGCACGCTTCTCACCGGTTTGACCGCCACATCGGACCAGGTCACGCTTTGCTCGTTCCCGCAGCTTGCCGACTCCATGGCCTCCCGGGGCCATGGAACGCCGTGTACGGCCAGATAGGCGGCCCGGGCTTTTTCAATACGGCCCTTGCACAGGAGCCAGTCCGGACTCTCCGGAGCAAGCGTGAGGCCTAAGAGCATAAGCGTGCCGGGGATCACCCCCGATCCGAGCATTCCGCGCCAATCCCCCTGCGCGGCCAGGGAATAATCCGCGAGATACGCCAAGAGAAACCCCGAGGTGATGGCCAGCGGTGTAATCGAGACCAATACCCCTCTCCATCGCGCCGGGGATGTTTCAGCAACGTATTCAGGCAGGACCATGGTCGAGGCGCCCACCGCGAACCCCATGACGAACCGCCAGACAATGAGCGTCGCTATGCTGTCAGCGAATGCGCAGGCCACGGCGCTCGTGGTGTACACGAGTGCCGTGGCCAGAAGCACCGGCCGCTGACCGAAACGCTCGGCCACAAGGCCACACAAGAGTCCGCCGAGGAAACCGCCGACCAGAATGGCCGTGACCACCACGCTTTTTTCGAGCGTTGAGATTGGGAACTCCCCGGCGATGAACTCGAGCGCCCCGGCCATGATGCCCGTGTTGTAGCCCACTAGCAGACTGCCCCACAGGGCGGTCCAGGCGATCACGAACGTTGCGCGCGTGACCGCCGGGACACTGTCGATCTTATGGATCGAGCCTATGGGATGGCCTTCGTTTTCAGACAAGGTGTACCGTTTCCCACTGCTTCGATGAGCAGCTCCTAAGGATCGCTTCCACCAAAAGATCGATCTCGCAGCCGTCCCTGAATGTCGCGAAATCAACAGGCCGGTCCGGCTCGCGCACCCGTCGGTAGATGTTGCGGAAGAGGTTCCGCATGCACGTGGGGTAGCCTTCAGTGTGCCCCCCGGGGTAGTGAGCGTATTCGCGAGCCTCGGGTTCGAGGAGCTGCGGGTCCTTCATGAGCAGCTGGTTGGCCTCGTTGCGACACCCCAGGTACAGCTCGTTCGGCCGTTCCTGGTCCCACCACAGGCTCTTCTTTGACCCCCAAACCTCGAGTGAGAGGTGGTTTTTCCTGCCCGCCGCCACTTGGGAAATGCAAAATATTCCCCGCGCTCCGTCTTCAAATTCGGTCAAAATGTGGGCTTGGTCCTCGGTTTTAATATCCACGTCGGTACAGGCGGGTTCGGCGGAGAGCGTGCCTGAGAAGGTATCGTGCTGGGCGAGAGGCTTCTTGCGTTGAGAATGAACAGTGAACAGATCGGCCATAACCCGGGTGATTCGTTTGCCCATCACGAACCGGGCCAGGTCCATGCAATGCGTGCCGATGTCCGCGACCGCGCGGCTCTGGCCCGCGGCCGAGGGATCAAGCCGCCAGTTCCAGTCGGTTTCGTAGAGCAGCCAGTCCTGAAGGTAGGTCCCGTGCACGGCAAATATGCGCCCCATGTCGTTTTTACGCACCAGAGCCGCTGCCTGCTGCACCATGGGAAAATACCGGTACACGTAGCATACGGCGTTTACTATGCCGGCTCGCTCAGCCGCTACGACCAGTTGCCGGGCTTCGTCCCCGGAAATCGCCAAAGGCTTTTCGCCGACCACGTGTTTGTTTGCGGCGATGATCGCCATGTTGATCGGAAAGTGAAGATGGTTGGGCGTACAGTTATGCACGACCTCGATCGATTCATCCTTCAACAGCTCCCGGTAGTCGGAATGGACCTTGGGGATAGAGAACCGATCGGCGACCGCACGGGCGTTGTCCTCGTTGACGTCTGCCAGGGCCGCGATTCGCACTCCTTCGGTGCGTACCAGCGCATCGATGTGAGCGGGCCCGATGAATCCAAGACCAATAATGCCGCAGGTGATTGTTCTCATGGGTGGTTCACCTTGGCTTACGCCGCGAGATGGGCCGCGACTTTTTTGAAGGCCGTGATGATGTCGTCGATGTCCTGTTCGCTCAAACAGGAGGCCACGGTCAGCAGGCTCGAACGCGCGCACAGGTCGTCGCAGCGGGGGAGAGTGCCGCGCCCGTAACTGTACTCTGCGGCAAATGCGTTGGCCGGATGCGACCAGGGGAATCCCCCCGCCTGGAGGCTCGTTTTCCTGACCAGGCTCTGGTTGTTGAAATGCCAGTGCAGGCCCCACTCCTCCATGGGGAGAAACGCCAGCCCGCCTGGTTGGCCCTTGATGCCCTCGGCCTTCAGCACCGTGCTAAAGCGTTGGCAGTATTCGGCGCTCGGATGCATGGTGATGAGAAACGGCCCGGAGTCTCCTTCCGGATCGAGAATCCTCCGGAAGGCAAGGCCCGGCGTTCCTTCGAGCGCCCGGCGGATCTTCCATTTGGCGCTGCGCATGGCCCCCGTGATCCGGTCGAGCTTTTTTTCCTGGGCCAGGGCGAATGCACCGGTGATCTCGCTCATGCGGCTGCCTATTCCCCAGAGCTGGCAGGCTTCGTTCTTCACATCGAGCCTGCCGGAGGCGTCCCGGGCATAGCCCAGGTCGTGGACCGCAAAGGCACGGTTGTAGAGGCCCTCGTCGTCGCACACGATCATGCCGCCTTCGCCCGCGGTCATGTTCTTGTTGAGTTGAAAACTCATGATCGCGATATCACCGAAGGTACCCACGCGCTTGCCCTTCAAACTCGAGCCGTTGGCCTGGGCGCAGTCCTCCAGCAGGGCAATCCCGGCGCCCCGGGCGATTTCCGAGATCTGGTCTATATGCCCGGGGGCACCGGACATGTGTACGCACATGATCGCTTTGGACCGGGGCCCGATCTTTTTCTTCAGGTCATCCGGGCACATGCAGAAAGTGTCGTCGATGTCGACCAGCCTGGGGATAGCTCCCAGCCGGACCACTGCGCTTAAGCAGCTCACCCACATGTAGCCGGGCACGAGCACCTCGTCGCCAGGACCGACGCCGATTGCGGCCAGGGCTATATGGAGCGCGGCAGTGCCGCTGTTCACGCCCAAGGCATGGGCCCTCCCGTAGCGGGAACGAAAGGCGTCTTCCAGATGGTCGACCATGTGCCGCAAATCCGGACCATAGTAGCGGAAGGGACTCCTCGACTCGACCACTTGGCGCAGCATGTCGAGTTCTTCCTGCCCGATATAGTGCGAACCGGGCAGTTCCCAGGGCAACGGGAGCGTACGCACGGGCTTGCCACCTTCCAGAGCGAGTGGGCCAAAAGCGTTCTTGTCGTCCATGAGTTCCCCTCTTGGTTATTGTTTGCGGGTGGCGATGTCGATCCAGACCGCAATAAGCAGGATGAGTCCCTTGATGATGTATTGATAGGTGATATCCAGGTTCATGAGGCTCATGCCGTTGTCGAGGCTGGCCATGATAAGTGCGCCAATGACTGAGCCGATGATCGTGCCCGCTCCGCCCATGAGGCTCGTGCCGCCGATGACGCAGGCAGCGATGGCGTCGAGCTCCATGTTCACGCCTGCCGAAACCGTAGCGGCATTGATTCGCGCGGTCATGACCAGGCCCGCAAGGGCTACCAGGGCCCCGAAGAGCATGAACAGCGCCATGAGGTTGGAACGGATGTTTATTCCCGAGAGTCTGGCTGCTTCGGAATTGCCGCCGATAGCGTAGAGGCGCCTTCCAAACACTGTGTCGCGGGCGAGGAATCCGAGCGCGAAGACCAGCCCTATGAGCAGCAGCACGGCATAGGGGATTCCCTGGTTGAAGATAAGGATACCGAAAAAGGCGACCATGGCCGCGACAATGCTGAGAATTTTGAGTGCCGCTATTCCCGGGGGGGCGACCGAGAGGCCTTTTTTCGCCTTAAAAGCGCGAAGACGCAAAGACATTACCAGGAAGAGCACAATGAGCACGCCAGCGAGTATGGCGCTGGCGGCAGGAGGAAAATAATTTACTCCCACCGCCTTGAAGCTCTCGGAGAGGGGGCTCACCGTAGCCCCGCCTGTTATGCCCAGGATCGCCCCGCGAAAGACCATCATCGACGCAAGCGTCACGATAAACGATGGCACCCCCTTGCATGCCACCCAGAAGCCGTGCCAGGCGCCGATCAGCAAGCCTGCGGCAAGTGCCGCGAGCCAGGCGCCGGCGGTTGGCATCCCGTACTTCACCTGCAGCACTGCGGCTATCGCACCGGCGAAGCCCGCCACCGAGCCGACCGACAGATCGATGTTGCCGGTGACGATGATGAGCGTCATGCCCGAAGCGACGATGGCCGTGACCACTGTCTGGAGGAAGA
The DNA here is from genome assembly GCA_016208105.1 of Desulfovibrio sp. Classification (NCBI taxonomy): domain Bacteria; kingdom Pseudomonadati; phylum Thermodesulfobacteriota; class Desulfovibrionia; order Desulfovibrionales; family Desulfovibrionaceae; genus Desulfovibrio; species Desulfovibrio sp. The sequence goes on along the minus strand of JACQYS010000001.1, from coordinate 89,017 downwards.
GATTCGAAAGATTTCGCGGCGCGATGAAAATACCTTCAGTGGCAAGGCTGAAGATGATCCAGATCGCGGCGAGCGCGATAAACATGGTGTATTTCCGCAAATTGCCCTGAAGGCCCTGTACCGATGACGCTGCGCTGTGGTTCATGCCGTTATGCTCCCCTTCAAAGGTTCATTCCCACGGCACAGGCCATGATGTTTTCCTGTGTGGCCTCCTGGATGGGTACATCGCCGGTGAAGCGACCTTCGTGCATCACCAGGATGCGGTCGCAGATCCCAAGCAGCTCGGGCAGGTCCGAAGAGATGACCAGCACGCCGACACCTTTCGCGGCCAGCTCGTTGATGATGGTGTAGATTTCGTATTTCGCTCCAACGTCCACGCCCCGGGTTGGCTCGTCGAGAATGACGGCCGAGGGACCGGTCATCAGACATTTGGCCAAAACAACCTTTTGCTGGTTGCCGCCGCTTAAGTTGCCGACGATCTGCTCGATAGAAGGCGTCTTTATCGTGAGTTCCCGAACGTACTTTTCGGCCTGGCCGATCTCTTCATCAAAATCGATCAGGCCATGGTGGGATACTTTGTCCAGCGCTGAGAGCGTGGTGTTGGTGCGAACGTCGCTCGAAATAATAAGGCCGTAGCGTTTACGGTCTTCGGAGGCGAGGCAGATGCCTGCACTGATAGCGTCCTGGGGAGAAGTGATCTCAAGGCTGCGCCCCAGCAAAACAACTTTGCCGCGGAGTTTTTTCCCCCAGCAGTTGAAAAGGCTCATGACAAGCTCACTCCGGCCCGCGCCTACCAGACCGGCAAGCCCCAGCACTTCGCCCTGGTGCAAGGTGAAGCCCATATCGTGAAGGCTTCGTCCCGAGCCTTCGTCCACGACCTCCCAGTCTTCAAGCGTAAGGCACGGCTCGCCGATCGCAGGTTGCCTGCGAGGGTAGAGGTCCGTCATCTCCCGCCCGACCATCCTGGCGATGAGGCTGTCTTTGGTTAGTTCCTGCCTTTCATACGTACCTACGGTTTTCCCGTCTCGCAGCACCGTGGTTCGGTCGGCTATGGCCAATACCTCCTCCAGTCTGTGCGAAATGTAGATGCAGGTCACGCCTTCGTCCTTAAGTCCGGTCAATATGGCCAACAAACGTTGAGCCTCCGTATCGGACAGGGCTGCGGTGGGTTCGTCCAGAATCAGGATACGGGCGTTTTTCGTAAATGCCTTGGCGATCTCCACAAGCTGCTGTTCGCCCACGCCCAGGTGTTTGATCTCCCGATCAGGGGGAACGTCGAGCTCCACGCGACTGAGCGCGCTTTCCACCCTGGCAAGCGATTGGTCCCAATCGATCACGCCCAGCCGCGCAATCTCGTTGCCCAGGAGGATGTTCTCCATGACCGAGAGCATTTTGACCTGGGCAAGTTCCTGGTGAATGATGGCCACACCAGCCTTCTCTGCTTCCCTGATACCCGTGAAGTGGCAGGTATTTCCGTCGATGCGGACCTCCCCCTCATAGCTCCCGGCCGGGTAAACGCCGCTTAAGATCTTCATGAGCGTGGACTTGCCTGCGCCATTCTCGCCGACAAGGGCATGGATTTCTCCCCGGCGCACGCCAAAGGTCACGTTGTCGAGGGCGCGCACGCCGGGAAAGACCATGCCGATGTTTTCCATCTCCAGAATCATGTCGTCCATGGCCGCCTCGCTTAAGGGATTTGGGCGTTTTTGCCGTAGACGGCTTCGCGCGGCAGATAACCGCTTTGCACCAACACGCGGTCGATGTTGGTCTTATCGACCGCAATAGGCGTCATGAGAAAGGACGGGACTTTGATCCGGCCGTTATCCACCGACGAAGTGGCTCCGGGATCTTTGCCTGCTTCGAAATCCGCTGCTGCTTGAATTGCGGCTTTGGCGAGTTCGCGTGTGTCCTTGAAGACGGTCATGGCCTGGGTGCCTTCAATGATCCGCTTTGCCGCCGAGGCCTCTGCGTCCTGGCCGGTGACAGGGATCTTACCGGCCAACCCCTGTTGGGCGAGTGCCTGGATCGCACCGCCCGCGGTTCCGTCGTTGGGCGCGAGCACCGCGTCGATTCTATTTTTGTTGGCGGTGAGCGTGTCCTCAATGAGCTTCATGGCCTCTACGGGTTGCCAGTCCTTGACCGCCTGGTCCATGGCGATCTTCACGTCGCCCTTATCCACCAAAGGCTTCAAGACATTCAGAGCTCCCTGGTGGAAGAGCTTGGCGTTGTTGTCGGTCGGAGCGCCAGCCAGCACTGCATACACACCCTTGGGTACAAGGTTCGTGAGGTATGCGCCCTGGATTTCGCCAACCTTGACGTTGTCGAAGGAGATGTAGAGGTCAACATCGGAGTGACTGATGAGCCTGTCGTAGGAGATGACCTTGACGCCCACCCGGTGGGCCTTTTCCACAATGATCGAAGCAGCGGAGGCATCATGCGGGGCGAGGATCAGGACGTCGATGTTCTGGGCCAGCAGGTTCTCGCACTGGGCGAGCTGGCGGTTGGCGTCATTGTCGGAGATTTGGAGGAGCAGCTCTGCCGAATGGGCCTTGGCCTCGGCCTTGAGCACCTGAACGTCGCGCACCCAGCGTTCTTCGCGTTGCGTGGGGATGGAAACGCCGATGATGAGCTTGCCGTCGTTGTGTCTGTCGGGAGTACAGGCGGACAGGATGAGCGCCAGGAAGAGAAGAGCGAACTTGAACAAGGCGAGCGGGTTCATCGAGCCCCCAGGCAAATGAAAGTTCCTGTTCGCCGCGAGCAAGTCTTTCCCGGCGGGTTTTAAGACTGTTGTCTCTAGATACCACAACATCCAGGAAAGTAAAACAAATTCCACATACCCTGTGGTATTTGTCGCGCTAGAGGATCTCGCATCAGTGAACGCCGGGACTGTATTCAGCTCAAGAGACCACTGGTTTTTGGCTATAGAGATCCCTCCCACATCACTTTGCGTTCATCATGCATTGCCCTGAAATTAAAGAGAAAATATTAAGAACTTCCGCTCCTCCTGAAGTCCTCACCGAAGCAAGGTCATTAGGAGTGGATTCTAATCAGCCGCGATAACTAGAGTTGGTGCCCGAGGCCAAACTCGAACCGGAGCGGCCCTTTCGGATCAAGGGATTTTAAGTTGCTGAAATCGTTCAATCTTATCCAATACTTACCATAAACAATCAAGTATTATCAGGTGGTTGAGTGTTCATGAGTTTTCACGAAAAATCACGGTTTTTCAGTCCGAGTGGAGCAAATTTGGAGCAAAAAAACGCTTCAATCTGACCGTCCGCCATGGGCCGATTTACCGGATGAGACGCGCCCCCTGCAAAGCTTCCACTGGAGTTACCCCGATAAACCGGACACCCCGCAGTTGCTGACAAGCGGATGAACTCCCTGGGCGATAGCATCCGCATCCCCGAGACCTGCTTCCCGAAACCCCTCCTTACCTCCGGGCAGATGAGCCTGGCAAGCAAAGCTGCCGGATTTAATGCCATCTTCGCCGACCATTATTTCTCACTTTTTTCGAGCCCAGTTGCCGTGTTGTGAAACACTCAGGCAATTCGATACGATGCAACGAGTCCACATGGAGTTATATTGGGACATGGTGCTACGAGCTGAATAATATTGGACCACGTTGATCCATGCTGAATTATACTAGCACATGTTGGATCGGAAATTATTTCCGCGACTTGACAAAATTAAACGACGTGCGTTTATGCCTCCTCATTCATTCGCTTCACAACAAATGAGGAGTATCCATGGTCACCCAACGTTTTTACAACATCGAAGAGCTGTCCACCATCCTGGGGAAAAGCATCGCAGCGGTCCATGGGCATCTCGCCCGAAAGCAGTATGACGCTGTTCCTCCTCCCATGAAGTTGGGACGCCGCTTGGCTTGGCTGGTGGAAGCCGTTGATGCGTGGATCGATGCCAAGGCCGCCCAGGCCGACATCAAGGCGAACGCCGAAAGAGGTCACTCTGTGCCCCCTGTCAGGCGTCGCGGCAGGCCGACAAAAACGGAACAGAGGGCCAGGGGTGGGAGATGAGCGGCAGGCCCGCTGTGCGCTCGCTTCCTTGTTCGCGTCAGGAAACACCCCCGGATGAATCGGTCGGCCTCAACCTCAAGGAATGGCCCCGGTTTTCGTTTGACGCCTGCCCGGGCATTCTGGGCGAATTCGTGCGACTGGCGACACGGGACAGCGAAGCTGATCCGGCGGCGGTGTGCATCACCACGTTGGTGCGCTTCGGCGCGGAAATCTACGGCCACACGACCAACCAAGGCCCACACATCTATGTAGGCGAGACCATCCACCCCCCGCGACTCTTCGCCGTGATCTGCGGGAATTCCAGCAAAGCACGCAAGGGAACCTCACGCCATCCGGTCACCAAACTGTTTGGGCGGGAGCACTGCCAGCCTGCCGACCTGAAAACATGGGGAGTGCCTTCCCCCGCCCGGGAGAGCGGCGGCCCGCTTTCCACAGGCGAAGGGTTGGCCAACCATGTGCGCGACGAAAGCGATGATGAACGCGACCGGCGACAGCGTCAGAACCCAACCGAGCCCATCCGGGAGGCTGGCGACAAGCGGCTCGTCATCATGGACGAGGAGTTTGCCAGCGGCCTGGCCTGCACCAAGCGCGAGGGCAACACGCTGTCCATGGGCATCCGTTGCTTCTGGGATTCCGGCGACTATGCGCCGCTTACCAAGAACAACCCCGTGGTGGTGCGGGGAGCGCACATCAGCATTATCACCCACATCACCATGCAGGAACTTGCCGTGTGCCTGGGCGAGGTGCAGGCCGTGAACGGCTTCGGCAACCGGTTCCTCTGGATATGCGCCCGGCGTTCCAAGTTGGTGGCTTTGCCGTCCCGGATGCCGGACCAGGAGCTTGCACCCTTGCAGCGCGAACTCTGGCGTCTGGTGGGCCTGGCTCAGAAATGCGGCACCATGACCATGACCGGCAAGGCCCTTGAGCTTTGGGAAATGATGTACCCGGAACTCTCCCAGGAACACATGGGGCTGGCCGGGAGCATCATCAACCGCGCCGAGGCTCAAACGCTCCGTCTGGCGCTCGTCTACGCCCTGTTGGACGGCCAGGGACAAGTGGCGGACGCTCATCTCCGCGCAGCCCTCGCCATGTGGCGCTACGCCCAGGAATCCGCCCTGTACATCTTCGGGGAACGAGCAATCGATCCGCTGGAGGAGAAGGTCCTGGAGGCCCTGAAGGGCGGTCCCCTCTCGGCGACCGAACTCAGCGCGGTCTTGAGCAGGCATGTGTCCCGCGAACGTCTCCAGCCGCTTCTGCAACAACTGGAGGCCCAACAGCGCATCAGCGTCACGAAACAGAAGAACGGAGGCCGTCCACGGATCATCATCACGCTACGCGAATTAAGCGAAAAAAGCGAAGAAAGCGATCAAAGCGGTAGCGGCGCATGAGACTTATTTCGCTTTTTTCGCTTGTTTCGCCCGGGTGGAGTTGTCCAAGCGTGCCCGGGCTCATCGGCGGTATCGCGGAGAGCCAGCCTACCCGTTGTGGGCACACGCTGGCGCGGTGCCCCCTGCCGGGGCTGGCGAGGGCGTGCCGCCCTTCGAACCCTGCCAGAGGCGAAAGGCCGGAATGCAGTTGACGCCATGAAAGAGAGAACAGAGAGCCGCACGGCCTGGATCAAGCTGCGCGTCGCCCCCACGGAGAAGGATACGATCACGGCCAAGGCGAAAGCCCAAGGGCAGACCGTGACGGACTTCATCCGCCAGCGCGCCATGGACTACCGCCTTCGCCAGACGCCGCTGGAGAAAGAGCACATTCGCCAGCTTGCCCGGATCGGGGCCAACCTGAATCAGCTGGCCCGGTGGGTCAATACGTACAAAAGCCGGGCAGAGGCACTCCGGGTGCTGGCCGCCCTCCTCAGCATCGAGAGGGCGCTCAAGTGCTACTCGGGCGCGGAAGGCAATGGTCGGCAAGCCTCTTCTCTCCCTTTGGAGTAAAACCCTCTTCGGAGACGCCATGTACATGAAAGTCTTCCCGCACGGCCAAGGTGGGGGCGATGGGCCGACGCACTATCTTGTGCGCTCGGACTACCCGGACCGGGACAAGCATCCGCCCGAGGTGCTGCGCGGCAATCCGGAGCTGACGCGGGCGCTGATCGATTCCCTGGACACCAAGTGGAAGTTCACGGCGGGGGTGTTGTCCTGGCATCCGGACGAACGCGTGACGCCCGAGCAGGAAAAGCGCGTCATGGACGACTTCGAGGCCGTGGCCTTCGCCGAACTGGAGCCGGACCAGCGGAACGTGCTCTGGGTGCGGCATAGCCATGCGCGTCACCATGAGCTGCACTTCGTCATCCCGCGCGTGGAGCTGTCGAGCGGCAAGGCATTCAACCCCTGCCCACCTGGTTGGCAGAAACACTTCGATGTGTTCCGCGATCTGCACAATCATCGTGAAGGCTGGGCCAGGCCGGACGATCCAGCTCGAGCCCGCCTTCGCACGCCAGAACACGCGGACTTGAGCAAGGCTCGCCTGATCCGCTGGGGCAAAACGCCCGGCAAGGACCCACGCGCCGAAGCCAAGGACGCTGTCCACGCTTACCTGGTCATGAAGATCGAGGAGGGACAGGTCGCGAATCGGGCTGACGTCCTCACGATCTTGAAAGAAGCGGACCTGGAAATCAGCAGGGCTGGCAAGGAATACATCACCGTCAAAGACCCCGCGAGCGGCGAGAAGCTCCGGCTCAAGGGAGGAATATATGCCGAACACTGGCAACTCGCTGACATCCCTGGCGGAGCGCTTGAGGGCCAAGGCCGAGCAGGATCGACAGGAACTCGAAGCCCTGACCCGGCAACAGTTCGACGCCTTGAGCGAGAACTTGCGGCAATCATCGACCGACGCGCTCAGTACAACCGAAGCCGCTATCCAGGACGCGCTTGGACGATTGGAGGCGAGCATAGCCTCGGGCTGCCAGACCCTAAGCTTGGCCTTCGGCAGGAAGTGGCTGCAAGCCCTGCTCTTGGGCTTGGCCCTTCTGATGGGCGTCGCCTCTGGCGGATGGGGTCTGCTGAACATGCTCCAGAGCAAGGCGACGGCCTTGCAGAGCGAGATTCAGGACTTGCGGGAAGACAAGGCAGGCCTGGAGGCGACCGTCGCACACCTGAACGATCGAACCTGGGGCTTGAAGCTCCTGGAGAATCAGGACGGGCGGTTCATCGTTCTGCCGCCGAAGACGACGCCCAAAACAGGGTGGACCATGGGCAAACAACAAGCTGTGAAACTGGAGTAAGTCATGACCGAAATCGAACGTCTGCTGTCGGACACGTTGGCCGCGATGGAGCAGGAATTACGTCAGACACAGGAACGGCAGGAAAAGATCCTTACCGGTCAACAGCAGGCTCTGGCAATCCACGCGAACACCTTGCACCAGCTCCAGCAGCAGGTCGCCCGCTTGAGCGCTCAACAACAGAAATCAGCGCAGCACTTGCAGCATTTGAGCACTATACACGCGAATTTGGAGCCCTTGTTGACGCGCTTGAGCGTCATCTTGAGCGTAAAGTAGAGAGGTGGAGGGAGGGCTCTGGTCAATATTCCCGTTCAAGGTGACTGGATAGACGGTAAAACGACCAACATTTATATCAGGAAATTCATCACCGGAACTTTGATGATCACAAACACTCGACTACAGGACGACAATTCCCTTCGAGACGGGACATCACATCCGCGATAAACACTTGGCTGACGTGTTGTGAACCGATGGAATACAGCACCACGCCAGACACCTGAACAGGTTCCAACCTTATTGACGTTTGCATACGGCACACCCGACCTGCTAAGCTCCCCCCCTGCCAACCGGGAAACCCGTACCATCTGGAGGTATGTTCATGGCCGTCCGCATCAATGATGTCGTCACTTGGGTCGGCAAGACTGACTGGGAACTTAGAAAGTTTCACGGTGAAGAGTACAGCACGCATCGCGGCTCCTCATACAACTCATATTTGCTTCGGGGAGAAAAGACCGTACTCGTGGACACCGTTTGGGGACCCTACGCCGGGGAGTTCGTTGATGCCTTGTCCCGCACCGTTGACTTGAATTCCATAGACTATGTTGTGGTCAACCACGCCGAGCCTGACCACAGCGGTGCCCTGCCAGAGTTGATGCGGCGCATCCCTGGTGTACCCGTGTACTGCACGTCCAACGGCGTCAAGTCCATGACCGGCATGTACCACGCCGACTGGAACTTCCATCCGGTCAAGACCGGCGCCACCCTTAACGTGGGACCGGGCATGGACCTCGTATTTGTTGAGGCCCCCATGCTCCATTGGCCCGACACCATGATGTGCTACCTTACCGGCCAGGCCATCCTGTTCAGCAACGACGCATTCGGTCAACACCTCGCCAGCGAAGGACTCTACAATGACACCGTGGATCAGTGCGAACTGTTTCAGGAAGCTTTGAAATACTACGCCAACATCCTGACTCCATTCAGCAAGCTGGTGACAAAGAAGATCCAGGAATTCCTGGCCCTGAACCTTCCCCTGAGCATGATCTGTCCCAGCCATGGCGTTATCTGGCGCCAAGAACCCACCCGCATTGTGGAGTCCTATCTGAAATGGGCAGCAGACTACCAGGAGGAACAGGTAACCATCCTCTACGACACCATGTGGAACGCCACTCGCTCTATGGCCGAAGCGATAGCGCGAGGCATCCACTCCGTTTCGCCAGGACTGACCGTGAAGTGTATCAACATCGGGAAAACCGACAAGAACGACGCCATCACAGAAGTCTTTAAATCAAAAGCTGTACTGGTGGGTTCATCCACCATCAACCGCGGCATCCTGAGTTCGGTTGCGGCCATCCTGGAGGAGATGCGCGGGTTGTCCTTCAAGAACAAGCGCGCGGCTGCCTTCGGCTCGTACGGCTGGAGTGGGGAGTCCGTGAAGATGATCGAAAAGGGCCTGGAAGAATGTGGCATCCCTTTGATAGGCCCAGGACTGAAAAAGCTCTGGCAACCCGCAGGAGAAGATTTGGCGCAGTGCGAGGAGTTCGGGACAACAATCGGCAAGGCACTGGCGTAAAGCCAACCCGCCGAACAAAATGACGAGGGGGCCATCCGGCCCCCTCTTGGGTTCACTCTTTCGGACAATTCTAGATTGTTACCGGCTTTGTCTTCTTCATCTCCATATACGTCAATACCGCCGCCACGGCCATCGGCGCAGCGCCGAAGGCGATGAACACCACGTCGCCGGGCATCCTTGCCCACTCAATCAGTCGGACCATGTCCCGATTCAGGTAGTCCAGACCGCGTGCGTGCCAGTAGCCGTTCTGCAGCACGTCGTAGAGCTGCATCACCCCGCCAGGAAAGAGACTTCCAGCCAGCATCAACGCAAGGCCGACATTCAGCCCCCAGAAGGATATTTTCACGAACTTCTCCGGCTTTTTCCACTGCTCGTCATCAAGTACCTGTCGGAACGCCAGCACCATGAGCGCCATTGCCTCCATGCCGAACACGCCCATCAGCGCCGCGTGACCATGGTTTGGCGTCAGGATCGTGCCCACCTCGAAATAGCTCACGATAGGCAAGTTAATGAGGAACCCGAAAATACCCGCACCAACAAAGTTCCAGAATCCCACGGCCATCAGGAAGAAAAAAGCCCAGCGATGAGGGATGTTCACTCTCTTGCCGCATACGGCGCACTCGGATTGAGTGAGCTTCACGAAATCCCAGGCGTCCAGTGTCAGAAGCGTCAGAGGTACCACTTCCATGGCTGAAAATAGAGCAGAAAGAGCCATGTTCAAGTTGGTCTGTCCGGTAAAGTACCAATGGTGGCCAGTGCCCACGATGCCGCTGCCAAGGAACAAAATGGCGTCCAGGTAAATGACCCGTGTAGCCGTGAGCCGCGACACCAGCCCCATGCGGAAGAAGATCACGGACACCATTACCGTGACGAAGAGCTCGAAGAACCCCTCCACCCACAGATGGATGATCCAGAAGCGCCAGTTGTCGGCCACGGTGAAGTTGGTGGTGCTGCCGAAGAAAAAGGCAGGAAGGTAGAATACGGGTATGGCCAAGGCCGCCAGAAGAAAAAGCGAGGTGACCTCACGGCGATCCGGGTCCTTGAGGGCTGGCCCCACGGAGCGTAACAGCATGACCACCCACCCAATAAGACCAATGGCCAGAAGCACCTGCCAGAAACGCCCTAGTTCCAGGTATTCCCAGCCCTGGTGACCCAGCCAGAACCAAAGCGAGCCAAGCATCTGATTTATGCCCAGTATCTCGCCAAGGAAGCTCCCCGCGACAACTATCACCAGCGCCCAAAAGAGAGCGTGGATACCCATGGTCTGCCCCTTGGGCTCGGCCTCACCAAGAGCTTGAGCCAGCAATAGTCCGCCAGCCACGAAGGCCGTGGCTATCCAGAAGATAGCCGACTGCAAGTGCCAAGTGCGGAGGATCGTACTGGGGAAGTATTCCGCCAGGTCGAACCCGTAAAAGCTGCCGGGATCAGCCCGGAAGTGGGCTGTAGCACCGCCCAGCATCACCTGAACCAGGAAAAGCAAGGCGACCACCACGAAATATTTGATGGTGGCCCGCTGGGTGGGGCTAGCCACCCCCGGGAGCATATGCGGATGTACGTGTTCGCCTGTGCCCTTCCACCCGAGATAGTCGAACTTACCGAAGACAAAAAGCACGCTGGCTATTCCCGCCAGAAGCGTGATTAGGGAGAGCCCGCTCCAAAGCACGGCGGCGCTGGTGGGCTTGTTGCCGAGCATGGGCTCGTAAGGAAAGTTGTTAGTGTAGGAATAGCCCTCACCTGGACGATTGGCGACACTCACCCAGGCGGTCCAGGCGAAGAAGGCGGTCAGGATTCGCAGTTCTTCAGAATCGCTGATGTATTTCTTGCGTAAGCCTCCATTGGCCACAGTGTCCGTGAAGTACTTGCCCCACTGTCCGATTTGATCGCGGTATGAGGCCGCTTCTGCGTCAGAAAAGAGCAGGACATCCTTTTGGGGGTCGTACCGATTCTGCTTGAGCAACGCGGTGGACTCGGCCGATACCACATCCTTCTCGTCGGGGCTTAGGGTATCAAAATCGCGCTGAAACAACTTCTTTGCCTGTAGCCGATTTGCCTCAAGCCCCAGAGTGTGCAGGTATTGCGCCGAGTAGTCCGGCCCAAGATAGGCCCCGTGCCCCCAGACCGTACCGTTCTCCATAAGGGCGTACTTGAGGAACACCTCCTGACCGGCGGTTATGTCCTGACCAGTAAATACTATCTGGCCCGAAGGATCGAGCACTTTGCCCGGAATAGGAGGCGCATTGTCATAGGATTTAACTGCAATAAAGATCTGGATGGTAAACCCGATCAGCAGCGTCAGAATGACGCCCTGTTTCCACCACGGGGATAGGGCCTCTCGAATCTGTGACGTCGTTTGCATGCCAGACCTCCAAGGACTACAATATTGTAGATATACGCCCCATATTGGAGCAAACGAAGGTAAAGTCAACGACGTGAGGACGAAAAATCGGGGAAATATGAGCTGGGCAGGCTGATTTGAACGTCTTCAATTAAAAATCAAAGTTAATTCACCTAGTCACTCGGTCAAGTGAACTTCGATTCATAGCACTTTATCAAGGCGCTTGCGTCTAACTATATCCGCTCTTGATTAACAGGACACCTCCAGTTTTTCTTTAAGCGACTTATCAGCCCCTGCGACAAAAACAACAAAGCCCCAAGATAAAACGCACAAAACATATCAATCCATATCGCACTGAATGTACCGCGCTAATTCGTACCACCCGCAAACGTTACAAGCCTCTCAAAATCAACAACGGTAATTTTTCTGTGCTTCATGATGATCACATTTTGACTTACTAGTTTTGACAATGCCCTTGATAGCGCTTCGCGCGATATACCCAGCAACCCAGAAATGTTGCATTTTGTTATCCCCAAATCAAATACATCCGCCTTATTTTCTTCAGCCAAGTGCAATAAATACAATGAAACACGAGACAACACGCTAAACAATGACAACTGCCCAATCGACACAGTCATCTGCACTATGCCCCGAGACAATGAATCCAGCAAATTCAACGCAAATCTCGTATCTCGCATAATTAAATTCATCATGGCTTCTTTTTCCACATACCACAGCCTACTATTCTGGATAGCCATGGCGCTAACAGGCAACACACCAGTGTGAAATACTGACGCCTCAAACACCGGAGTCCCATAATCAACAATATCTAGAATCTGCTCTCGACCAGTTTCTGATACTTTGTATAATTTTATTTGTCCGTTCAATAAAACGTAAAGCCCCTTTGGCTCAGACCCCTCTTGAAAAACAACCCTACCCCTGGCAACATCAAGTACCACTGAATTATTCACAAGAATCTCCAACATTGATAAACTCAACGAAGAAAACAATGGTGTTTTCTGGAGAATTTCTAATACATTGCCAGGACACATCTTTAGAACATAACATCAAATTACACTCAAAATCAAGAAAAACTCATTCTCCCCAACCCCCTGAGACTATTTGTTAACAATATCATCCTGAAAGACCCATTGGGCAAACGCCTAGCCCAAAGAGCCCAATCCATACATCACATCTCCCCAACCAGCAGCAATGCCAAAAACACAGAGCGAGCTTGGCTACCCCCGCTTTAAACCAGCCAGCCTGTCAGCCAACCGTGCCGTCCTCAGGTGCGTATACCGCGCCAGCATTTGAAGCGTCTTATGCCCGGTGATAGCTTTGATCTCCATGACGTCCAGGTCAGTATGCTCGAAGAAACGGCTGGTGGCCTCGTGGCGCAGATCGTGGAAGCGAAGATCATCGAGTTTCGCTTTTCGGCACGCGAGCCTCATTGCGGTCGTGATCTGTTGCTCAGTAAGTCCAAACACCGATTTCTGATCGATGCTTCGCGGCTGCTCGCGCAGGATGGAAAGTGCCGTGGGGCCAAGCGGAACCGTACGGGGTTCGTTATTTTTCGTCTCCGGCAAGACCACATGGCGACCTCCCAGGCTGACGTATTTCCATTCCAGCACTGCGATCTCTTTCCGGCGCATGGCGGTTTGCAGCGCGAACTGGATGACCGGCCTGAATCGTGGAGACGCAGCCTCCAGCAAACGATCCTCTTCGCCGTCTTCAAGGCGTCGGTCGCGGCCCTTGCCAGGCTTGGGCTTAGCGGCCAGAGACACGGGGTTTTGCAGGCTTTCCATGCCCCAGTCCGATCGGGCGTAGTTGAAGAGTTTGGAGAGCACTGCGAAATCAAGGCGGATAGTGTTGCCGCTCACGCCCTCGGCTTCCCGCTCCCGTCGGAAGTCGGCAATGTCCTTGGCCCGGATGGTGGCCATAATCCGGTGGGCGAGGGGCCGCCGTTGGATAAATCGGGCGCGGTCAATCTCCCGTTTGGGGTTTTTCAGACGCGGGACGTACTCCTCAATGTAGCGGTCGAGGCACTCACTCAACGTGTATTGCTCGGCCTCCTTGGCGGACACGAAGAGGCTTCTGTTCATGTTGGTCTCGACGTCCTTGGCCCAGGCTTCAGCCTCTGCCTTGGTGTCGAAGGTCTTGCAGGTGGTGGGGTAGCCCCTTTTGCGGATTCTGGCCTCCCACTGGAAGGGGCCGCGCTTGCGTAATGTCGCCATTTTCGCTCCCGTTTTGCTCCACTCTTCTCGGAAGCAGGTGGAGCAAAATTGGAGCAAAAAGTCAAACAGGCCGATTTTCCGTCTCGGAAAAACGGCCTGTCTTGCATCTAACCCATTGAAATCATGGTGCCCGAGGCCGGGCTCGAACCGGCACGACCCTTTCGGATCAAGGGATTTTAAGTCCCTGGCGTCTACCAATTCCGCCACTCGGGCACGAGGGGGGACAGCACTTCTAGCCTTGGCTCGAAAGCGCGTCAATCGTTGGGAACCGTCTTGTTCTGGGCACTCCCCTCGCACACGCCCCCGGAATCGGGCCTTGGCGATCTAGGCTCTTGGCCCTTCGGCCCGGTGCTGCTATGAACCCGCCATGCACAATGATCGCAACCGCCTAGTGGTGCTGGGCCTGGATGGCCTGCCCTTCAGTTTGGCCCAGAGTCTTTGCAAGGCCGGCAAGCTGCCCAATCTGGCTCATATTGCACTCTCCCCCAACGCACTTCCCATACGGGCCGAGCTGCCCGAGCTTTCCCCAGTGAACTGGGCCTCGCTCATCACCGGAAAGAACCCCGGCGGGCACGGCGTGTTCGGGTTCTCGCGCATAGACCCGGCCACGTACGCTCTCTCGCTGACAGACTCTTCGGCCATACAGGCCCCCACCATCTTCGAGCGCATGGGCGAGAAGAATCTCACATCCAAGGTGATCAATCTGCCCGGCGCCTATCCGGCCAAGCCCATTCCCGGCATGCTGGTGGCCGGTTTCGTGGCCCACGATCTGGCACGTGCCGTCCACCCCCCGTTTCTGGCCTCGATCCTGTCCGGGGAGGGCTACGTGCTCGAAGCCGACACCACGCGCGGCGCCGCAGACCCGGACTACATGCTCTCCCAGGTGCGCGCCACATTGCGCTCCCGGGCCAAGGCACTGGAAATCTTCTGGCCGGACCTCGCCTGGGACCTGTTCATGCTGGTCCTTACCGAGACCGACCGCATCTTCCACTTCTTCTATCCGGCCGTGGCCAACCCGCACCATGCCCTGCATGACGCCTTTATGGAATTCTTGGCCGAGTGGGACCGCCTGATCGGCCAGGTGCTGGACCGCTACGAGTCCTTGCCCGGCCCCAAGCGCCTCATCGTGCTGGCCGACCACGGGTTCGCCGAGTGCAAGACCGAAGTGGACCTGAACGTCTGGCTCATGAAGCAGGGCATTTTGAAGCTCAAGGATCTCGGGTCGAATGAATTCGACAGCCAAGCCATTGCCCCCCACGAGTCGGCGGCCTTCGCCCTGGACCCGGGGCGAATCTATATAAACGTCAAGGAACGCTTCGCGCGCGGCGTTTTCCACCAATACATCGCCGACAAGCTCCGGGGCGAACTCAAGGCCGCCCTTCTGGAGCTTTCCCATGAAGGGAAGCCTCTGATGGCCGCGGTACACGAGCCGCAAGAGATCTATTCCGGCCCCTTCACCAGCAAGGCCCCTGACCTTATCTGCGAACCGCGTCCCGGCATCTCGCTCACCGGAAAGTTCAACCGCCTGGAGATGTGCGGACTTCACGGACGCTTCGGCTGCCACAATCCTGGCGACGCCATCTTCTACGACTCCGCCGGTTCGAAACCGGACCGTATAAGCGCTGCCGGGCGGGAACTGTTCGCCCATTTCGGCCTCACGGCATAGGTTTAGGCATGCCCATCGACTTCAAAAGCCAGCTCAACCCCGCCCAACTGGAAGCGGTGATGACCACTGACGGCCCGGTGCTGGTCATCGCCGGGGCCGGATCAGGTAAGACGCGCACCCTGGTGCACCGTCTGGCCAGGCTGGTGAGCCTGGGCGTGGAGCCCTCTTCCATTCTGCTGCTCACCTTCACCCGCAAGGCGGCCCAGGAGATGCTGCACCGAGCTGAAAGGCTCCTGGGAATGGCTCTGGGCGGCGTGCAGGGCGGCACCTTCCATGCCTTTTCCTTCGCCACGCTCAGGCGCAACCCGCAGGCCACCGGCTATCCGGGAGCGCTCACCATAATGGACCGGGGCGACGCCGAGGAGGTCATGGGGCACGTGATCTCAGACCTCGGGGCGGGGAAAGGCGACAAGAGTTTCCCAAAGAAGGGCTTCGTGCTGGAACTGGTCAGCAAATCCCGCAACAAGGAGCTCACCGTCCACGACGTTCTTTCGCGCGAGTCCTACCAGTTGCTGCCCCACGCCGGCACTCTTGAGGATATCGCGGACGAATACCAGACCTACAAGCAGAACAACGGCCTGCTCGACTATGACGACATGCTTTTCACCCTGGAAAGGGCGCTCATCCAGACCCCCGATCTGCTCGAACAGCTGCGCCAGCGCCACCGCTACATAATGGTGGACGAATACCAGGACACCAACCTGGTTCAGGCCCGGCTTGTAAAGCTCTTGGCGGGCGAAGCAGGCAACGTCATGGCCGTGGGCGACGACGCCCAATCCATCTACGCATTCAGGGGCGCCAATGTTGAAAACATACTGAGCTTTCCCCGCATCTACGAAGGCGCGCGCATCGTGCGTCTGGAGCAGAACTACCGCTCCACCCAGCCCATCCTGGACCTGACCAACGCAATCCTGCGCCAGGCCAAGGACCGTTTCGACAAGAATCTCTTTTCCGAACGCCTGGAAGGCCCCAAG
Organism: Desulfovibrio sp.; assembly: GCA_016208105.1. Classification (NCBI taxonomy): domain Bacteria; kingdom Pseudomonadati; phylum Thermodesulfobacteriota; class Desulfovibrionia; order Desulfovibrionales; family Desulfovibrionaceae; genus Desulfovibrio; species Desulfovibrio sp. Next base: position 72,759 of record JACQYS010000001.1, on the reverse strand, counting down.
CCGGAGCTGGTCAAGGCCTATTCCGACCAGACCCAGGCCAGGCTGGCCGTGGAGAAAATCCGGGAACTTCGGCGCAAATACCTGTCCTGCGAAATCGCGGTGCTCTTCCGGGCCGGGTACCAGTCCTATGGCCTGGAGCTTGCGCTCAACAAGGAGGGCATCGCCTTCCAGAAGTTCGGAGGCCTGCGCTTTTCCGAAGCAGCCCACGTCAAAGACGCCGTGGCCTATCTGCGCGTGGTGCACAACCCGCGCGACGCCGTGGCCTGGAAGCGGGTGCTGACGTTGGTGGACAAGATTGGCGAGAAGACCGCCCTCAAGATCGCCCTGGCCGTGCGCGAAGGCGACCAGGCCTACCTGTCCGCCCAGCGCCAGAAGAACCCGGGGCTGCACGCCCTGTTCGCCTTCCTGGAGGACCTGCGCGCCGACCCGGGCGGTCCGGCCTCCATGCTTGAGCGGGCCGTGACCTTCTACACGCCCACACTCACCCACATGCACCCCGAGGACTTTCCCCGTCGTCTGGCAGGGCTCGAGCAGCTTGGCCAGATCGCCTCGTCCTATGCCCACCTGGAGGCCTTCCTGGCGGACCTGGCCCTGGAGAATCCCGAAGAGGAACGAAAGGGCATCCGCGAAGACGCGGTGGTTCTCTCCACCGTACATTCGGCAAAGGGCCTCGAATGGCCCGCCGTTATTCTCCTGGACCTGGTGGACGACCGCTTCCCCTCACGCCACGCCCTGGCCAGGCCGGAAGATCTGGAAGAGGAACGCCGGCTGCTCTACGTGGCCTGCACCCGGGCCAAGGACCAACTGACCCTGTTCGTGCCCGGCACCATCTACAACCGGGCCGGAGGCGGCTCCCAGCCCGCCATGCCGAGCCTCTTCGTGCGCGAACTCCCCAAGGACCTCTATACGGAACTGCGCGAAACCTTCTCCGGAACTTTGGCTAAGACAGCGGCCACTTCCGAGGCTTTCCAGCCGTCCGCGAGCGCCATGTCCTTTTCCGCGGCCCGCAGGGAAGCTTTGGCGGAAAGCACGCGCAAGGGTTCGTATGACCCCGCCCCATCACCTTTTGCTTCCGCCAAGTCGTCCGGCGAAGAGGGCCCCCTTGGGTTCTGCCAGCACCGCATCTTCGGCCGGGGCAAAGTGGTGGCCAGGCTTGGCGAGGGCAAATGCCGGGTGAACTTCCCGGGGTTCGGCATGAAGGTTATCCTCAGCGAATACCTGGAGATGGAACCGTGAGCGTCAGGGTCAAACTCTTCCTCCTGCTGCTGGTTCTCTCCGTTCTTCCTGTGCTGGTCCTGCGCATAAGCGCCCAGTTCACCTTCCAGGAGCTTTCCCAAGACCTGGTGCAACGCTCCTGGCACCGGACCATCGTTAAGACCAAGGACTTCATGCGCCTCATGGTGGAGGACCACGCCGAACTGTGGCGGCGGGAAGGCTTGCTCCTGGAACAGACTATGCGCCTCCAGGCCTCGGAGGTGGAGAGGACTCTGGCCGGGCAGGGCCGTGAGGAACTGAGCCATGCCTACGCCTCATCTGCCAGGGATGTGTCGGACAAGCTTTTTGGGCAAATCACTGTGTTCGAGGACGGGCAGGTCGTGGCTTCATCCGAGGATGTCCGGCTGCCCCGCCGCTTCGACGCCCGCCAGACCGTCTGGTACCGCTTGGCGGTTAAAGAAGGTGGAATGATCTGGACCGCCCCCGTGATCGATCCCACCACCCGGCGCGTCGGACTCACTCTGTCCATTCCCATCCGGGACGCCTCAGGCCGTATCCTCGGAGTCACAGCCCTGATGGCCCCTGTCGAGATCGGTGGTTTGAGCAACGAGCACACCCAGAGCCTGTCCGCGAATCTGAAAACATACCTGGTGCAGTTCGATTCCAATGACACTTCGGAGCAGGGATTGCACATCATCGGAGAACCGGGGTGCGAGAAGGGGGAGAAAGATGACGCCAAACATGGCGTTTCCCACGCAATGGGTGCCGGACGCGGCATGCTGGGGCTGGCAGCTCCGGGCTGGCTGACCCCGGACGACCCGGCCGAGCGGGAGCTCATCCTTTCGGATCTGAACAACGGCTTAAGCGAAGTCCGGCAGGTCAGGGTGAACAACACGGATTGGCTTTGGGCCTACGCACCTACCAAGCTGAAGGGCACGGCGCTTATTCTTGCGGCTCCAAAAACCGACATAACAGCGGACGCCACCATGGCCTCCGAGTACATCGAAGGCCGGTTCCAGCGTCAGCGCCACCTCACGTTCATCATCCTGGTGGCCGGCCTTCTTGTGGTGACCCTCACGGCCTGGCTGGTGTCGCGCAGCTTTACCAAGCCGATCACCGATCTCTCCAAGGCTACGGCCAAACTCGGCGAAGGGGACTTCGAAGTCCGCGTGGTCCCCGAAGGAGGCCGGGAGCTGAAAGAGCTCGGCCGCGTCTTCAACGAGATGGGTCCGAAGCTCAAGGACCACACCAGGCTGACCTCGGCCATGGCCCTGGCCCAGGAGGTCCATCACAGGCTGCTGCCGGCCCACTGGCCCGACCTGCCTGGGCTGGACCTCTCCGCCGTGAGCATCTCCTGCGAGGAGGTCGGTGGCGATTTCTTCGACGTGATCCCGGGAGCCCACGGGCATTCAGAGCGCACAGCTGTTCTCGTAGGCGACGTGTCCGGACACGGCCTGGATGCGGCTCTGCTCATGGCCACGGCCCGGGCTTTCCTTCGCATGCGGGCGCACCAGCCGGGGTCCCCGGCAGAGGTGGTCACGTCGGTGAACCGCTATCTCACAATGGACACCGTGGGCTCGGGCCGGTTCATGACTCTCTTCTACCTGGAGATCGACCCTGTGGCTGACTGCATGCGCTGGGTGCGGGCCGGCCACGATCCGGCCATCCTGTACAATCAGGCACTGGACGGATTCGAGGATATCGGTGGCCCTGGCATTCCGCTCGGTGTCATCGAAGACCGTGTCTTTCTCGATGCGTCCAGACCGTTCCTTCTTCCCGGCGACGTGCTGCTCATAGGCTCCGACGGCTTGTGGGAGGCCCGAAGCCCGCAGGGGGATATGTTCGGCAAAGACCGCGTGCGTGCAATTCTTCGCCAGAACGCCAGCGCGCACTCCAAGGATATCCTTGATGCGCTCATGGCCGCCTTTAAGGAATTCAAGAATGGATCACCCCTTGAGGACGACGTCACTCTGATGGTCATCAAAAGCGCTTCACTGGAGGTTTCATAATGCCCGCCACTGAAAAAGATGCGAAGTTCCGTTTCTGTCCTCTTCTTACCACTCCCGACGGCAAGATGCGCTTCTGCCAGGGTGGCCAATGCATGATGTGGCGCTGGCTGGACGATTCCGAGGGCGAGCAGGCCTTGGGTTTCTGCGGTCTTGCCAGCGCGCCTGTGAGCTCTATGCGATTGGCAAGGACAGGCGGTTTTCTCTCGACTTCTGCAAAAAAAGAAGCGGAAGATCCTTTCGGCTAGGGGCTGCGAGCCCAAGAGATGCTCCCGGCTCGCACAAGAATGGCCTTCCAGTGCGGCCCAAAAAGCCGGTTTCGTGGCGTCTTTTTTTGACACACCCGGCCCAAGCATGTATGAGCGCCCGGCCTGGAGAACCCATGAAAGCGCTCATAATAGACGACGACCCCATCAGCCGCCTTTTTTTCGAAGAGGTATTGGCCCCCCATGCCAGCACCCTGTCTACCGCCACCGGTGCCGAGGGAGTTGACGCATTCAACCAAGCCCTCTGTTCAGGCAGCGGCTTTGATGCCGTCCTTGTGGACATACGCATGCCCGGAATGGACGGCCACCAGACCCTGGAAAAAATCAGGACCCTGGAACGTGAAGCCAGCCTCAAGCCGAACGCGGAGAGTGTGGTTATCATGGTGTCCTCCCAAAACAACGCCCAGAACGTCAACCGGGCTTTTTTCCAAGGAGGCGCCATGAGCTTCCTGCCCAAACCCGTTGACCCTGAAGAGCTTCTGGGAGAGTTGCGCAAGTTCGCCTTAATAGGGTAAGACCGACCCGCGTCGGTTCCTGCCCACGCGCGAGCCTTTCATGCAGTTCCTGAAATGCAAGGAACTCGCTGTTTTCAATAGATTTTTTGACAATAAACGTCTCAAAGCCTCGGGTTTCACGGAGGGACGCATGCGCGCAAAAGTCCTTTTCGCCCTGCTCTTTCTGCTGCTTGTCCCGGCACATGCCTCGAAGGATAATTCCGTCCTTCCTTCCCGCTTTGCATACCTCAGAGATATCGCTCCCACCATTGAGCAGGAAATCCGCTACTTCGGCTTTCACAATTTCCTCGGACGCCCGGTGAAGGGGTACGAGGCCCCGGAATGCATCCTCTCCATCGACGCGGCCAAGGCGTTAAAAAACGTCCAGGACGAGTTGAACGCTTCGGGGCTCGGCCTCAAGGTGTATGACTGCTACAGACCACAGCGGGCCGTCGAGGACTTCGTGACCTGGAGCAAGGTTGTCGATGACCAGCTGACCAAGGCAGAGTTCTATCCCAACGTGGACAAGAAGGACTTCTTCGAACTCGGCTACGTGGCCAAGAAATCCGGCCATTCCAGGGCTTCCACCGTGGATGTGACTATAATCCCCATGCCCTACAAACCCGGCGTGGCCTTTTCCGCCGGTCAGGAGCTTGTCCCCTGCACCGCCCCCTACGACGTGCGCTTCAATGACGGCTCCCTGGATATGGGCACCGGGTTCGACTGCATGGACGAACTCTCCCACTCCCTTTCTACCAGAATACCCCTCGTGGCTCAGGAGAACAGGATGCTCCTGCGCAAGCTCATGGAGAAACACGGATTTTCTCCCTACGAGTACGAATGGTGGCATTTCACGCTGCGAAAAGAGCCCTTCCCGGACACCTACTTCGATTTTCCCGTGACCGCGCCCAGGCGCTGAGCCCCACCGCCCCCTTGGCCGCGACTGTTCTCCCAGGCCTTCTCCTGCCTGCGCGTACAATATTTTCAATCAAACGATTGACTAACTACACTCCCGGGAGTTAGCGGTCCCTTCAAGAAAAACATGAGGATGACGCCCTTGCCCGCACTTCCGAAAACCGACCAGCGCCTGGAAAAAGGGCTGCGCACACGCCTGAGCCTCCTGGAGGCTGGGCTCAAGCTCTTTGCACTCAAGGGTTTTGACGCGGTGTCCACCCGCGAACTGGCAACGCAGAGCGGCGTCAATTCCGCCGCCATCAACTTCCACTTCGGGAGCAAGGCAGGGCTCTACGCCGCGGTCATCGAACACGTCACAAAGCATCTGGCAACCCTGTACCGGGAAGCCCTCAGCCCGGCCACGGCCCTTCCGCAAAACGCCACCCGGAGCCAAGCCGGAGAAGCCGTCCACTCCATGGTCACCCGGCTGATCGGGTCCCTGCTCATGACGCCCCGCTCCCGATGGATGAGCCTGTTGCTCCAGAGAGAATTCATCGACCCCACCGAGGCTTTCGACCGCATATTCGACGACGCGCTGCTGCCCGCCCTGGATGCCTTCGCCAGGGTTGTGGAATCCGCGAGCGCGAAACCGCGCGCCAGCCTTGACAACAAAGCCCTGGCTTTCGGCGTTTTCGTGCTGGCCTGCGCCTTTTCCAGAAGCCGCGCCACCTTTCTCAAGTGGTCTGGCAAAGACATCTACACTCCCCAAGACGTGGCAGACATAAGCCGCGCCGTTGCCGATTTCTCCTTGAATGGGCTGCTCGGCGGTGCCGAAAGCGCCAAACCGTCCGTTGATCCCAAATAACACCTCTATGATGAAGCCCCAACTCGGCGGCCACCGCCTCCTTTCGTTTGATTTCATGGCGCTATGCCTTCTCATCTTCTTCACCTACTGCAACACGACTGTTTTCTACAGCCTTGACGTTTACCTGGGCCTCATCGGCATCGGGCAGCAATGGCGGGGGTTTTTGATAGGCAGTTCCTCCTTGGCCACCATCGTCTCCTTCCTTCTCTTCAGCCCGAAGATGACGGTGCGCACCGCGATTCCCTGCGCCTGCGCGGGATCAATCCTCTTTCTGGCCTGCGGAGTCCTCTACCTCTTCGCGCGCACGCCGCATGAGCTGCTGGCCCTGCGCCTGGCCAACGGAGTGGGATTCTACCTGCTCTCGGCTTCGGTCATGACTCTTTTGGTCCGCATAATTCCCGCCGAACGAAGCGCTCAGGCCTTCGGACTCTACTCGGTGGCCATCCTTCTGCCCTATTCTGTGGTGCCCGCGGCCTTTGATTCCCTTTTCCACGGCCAGGAACTCCTGGCGCGCGGCTACATGACCATGTCCCTGTTCCTTGTTCCCGCCCTGGTTCTGATACTTTTCATGGGGTTGCGCGCCAAACGGACCGACCCCTGGGATACCAAGGCCACGTCCATACGCTACCATGACATGGTACGGAGTGTTTCCACCGCGCCCATCGCCCTGCTGCTGGGCATAATGACCCTCTACATAACCACGTTTTCAGCTGTGTTCTTCATGGCCAAAGGTTTTTTCCAGGCACGCGGATTTGAAAACGTGGGCATGTTTTTCACATTGCAGATGGTGTGCATGATCCTTGTCAGGCTCTTGGGGAATCATCATTTTGACCGGATAAGAAAGATGCTCCTTATACGGCTCTGCTTTGTCCTTACCGGCGCAAGCTGCCTTCTGACCGCCGTGGCCGCCAACCCGTCCATGGTGTACGCCTCGGCTGTGATCATGGGCCTGGGCATGGGTGTTGGGGCCCCGGCCATGAGTTCCCTCCTGTTCAGCATCTCCAAGCCCAGGTTCAAGGGCATCAATTCCAATCTGGCCACCATGTTTCAGCAGTTGGGTGGTTTCCTGGGGCCCATGCTGGGAGCAATGGCTGTCCACCAGCTCGGGTATGTGGGGTTTCTCCTCTTCGGAACTGCCGCCTGCCTGCTGGCGCTGGCGCTGTGCGCGGTTTTCACACGCAAAAAGATGGACCGGCTTGATCCGGCGGCAGTGAAATGACCTTTTACGCTTTTAGCAATTTCCCTCTTGACATGTTTTAAGGCAGGCGGGTAATCACCTCGCCATGCAGTCTCCCAACTTTACCGCTGGCTTCTACTTTTGGTTTTACTTTTGGTTTAGCCGCGCCAGCGGTATCGGGAGAGGTGCACGTTAACCTGACAAGTTGACAGCAACCACACCGAGGGCCGCTGGCGAATAGCCGGCGGCCCTCTTCGTTTATCAAAGGTCCGCTGGCAAGGCGGTCCCGGCGCAAACCGGAGGAGAGGAACATGCTCATCGGAAAAGCCGTCAGACTCGAACGCATTTTCAACAGGAACAACAACCGCACCATCATCGTGCCCATGGACCACGGCGTGACCGTGGGCCCCATCGACGGGCTCATCGACATGCGCGAGACCATAAACCAGGTGGCCGAGGGCGGCGCCAACGCCGTGCTCATGCACAAGGGCCTGGTGCGCTGCTCCCACCGCAAGCGCGGTCGCGACGTGGGGCTCATCATCCATCTTTCCGCCTCCACCACCATCTCGCCCTTCCCCAACGCAAAGACACTTGTGGGCACGGTGGAAGACGCCCTGAAACTCGGCGCGGACGGCGTGTCCCTGCACATCAACCTGGGCGACGAAACCGAGCGCCACATGCTCGAGGATTTCGGCCGTATTACCTCCACGGCCACTGAATGGGGCGTTCCGGTGCTGGCCATGGTCTACGCGCGCGGCCCCAAGGTGAAAAACGAATATGACCCCGACACCGTGGCCCACTGCGCCCGTGTCGGCCTTGAACTGGGCGCGGACGTGGTCAAAGTGCCCTACACCGGCGACATTGAATCCTTCGCCAAGGTCTGCGACGCCTGCTGCGTCCCCGTGGTCATCGCGGGCGGCCCCAAGCTCTCCGACGTACGCGACCTGGTGACCATGGCCCACGACTCGGTTCAGGCAGGCGGATCCGGCCTGTCGATTGGCCGCAACATCTTCCAGTACGCCCAGCCCTCGCGCCTGGTTCAGGCCCTGCACGGCGTGGTGCACCTGAACTGGGAGGTCGAACAGGCCATGGAACTGCTCAAGGACTAGGTGGACACTGTGAAACACGTCTGGTTTTCAGCCATTCCCTTTGACAAGAAGCTGGTCACCCTGGCCCTGGAGTCCGGCGTGGACGCCATCATAACCGATGCCAAGCACGCCGAGGACGTCCGCGCCCTCGGCCGGGTGGAAGTGCTCACCCCGGGGGACGTCACCCGGGTGACGCTCTCCTCCAAGGCCGACGAAGAGACTGCCGTGTCCGCCCTGAAGGCGGGCAAGAAGACCACCCTGGCCCTGGGGTGGGAAATCATCCCGGTGGAAAACATCCTGGCCCAGTCCACCGGGCTTGGCGTCGAGGTGGCGGATTTGGACCAGGCCCGCCTGGCCGCCGGCATCCTGGAGCGCGGCGTGGATGTTATCGTGGTTTTACCCCAGGCCGCGGCTGATCTTAAAAAGATCGTGGCGGACGTGAAGCTCTCCCAGGGCAAGGTGGCGCTCAACAAGGGCGTCATCACCTCCATCCAGGCCGCAGGGCTCGGGCACCGGGTATGCGTGGACACCATGAGCATGCTCAAAAAAGGCCAGGGCATGCTGGTGGGCAACTCCAGCGCCTTCACCTTCCTGGTGCACGCCGAGACCGAGTCCAACCCGTACGTGGCCGCGCGCCCTTTCAGGGTGAACGCCGGGGCCGTGCACGCCTACGCCGTGATGCCCGGAGACAAGACCCGCTACCTGGAGGAGCTCTCCTCGGGCAACGAAGTCCTGGTGGTGTCCGCCGACGGCTCCACGTCTTTGGCCACCATCGGCCGTGTGAAGGTGGAAATCCGGCCCATGCTTCTGATTACTGCCAAGGTGGGTGATGTTGAGGGGGCGCTCTTTCTTCAGAACGCGGAAACCATCCGCCTCACCAGGGCCGACGGCGAGCCCGTGAGCGTGGTCAGCCTCAAGGTGGGCGACGAGGTGTTGTGCAAGGTGGACGAGGCAGGGCGGCACTTCGGCATGCGCATCAGCGAAGAGATCAAGGAAGGATAGCCGCATGACAAGCGACTTAAACGACCCCGCCGATCCGGCGCGCGACCTTCCCCTGGACGGCGTGCGCGAGGCCATCGACCAGGTGGACCAGGACCTCCTGAACCTGCTCAACCGCAGGGCCGAGCTGTCCATCGAGGTGGGCAGGCTCAAGGCCGGAAGCGACGACCCCGTGTTCAAGCCCTTCCGCGAGAAGGAAGTGCTGGAAAAGCTCTCGCGCTTAAACCCCGGCCCCATGCCCGAGGAGCACCTTCGGGCCATCTACCGGGAGATCATGTCCAGCTCGCGCAGGCTCCAGCGCACCCAGAAGGTGGCCTACCTGGGCCCGGAGGGGACCTTTTCCTACTTTGCGGCCGTCTCCTATCTGGGCAAGAGCGCGGACTTCGAGCCCCGCAAGACCATCGACGAGGTCTTCGAGGCCGTGAGCCTGCGCGACGCGGAGCTTGGCGTCATTCCCTTGGAGAATTCGCTCCAGGGAACCGTGGGCCAGAGCCTGGATCTGTTCATGCGCCACGAGGTGTTCATCCAGGCCGAGCTCTACTGCAAGATAAGCCATTCCCTGCTCTCCAAGGGGACGGACATCTCGCGCATCGAGGAGGTCTACTCCCACCCGCAGCCCCTGGCCCAGTGCGGGGCCTGGCTCAAGGCCCACCTGCCCATGGCCCGCATCGTTCCCACGGACTCCACTGCCGCGGCCGCGCGCCGTGTGCTCTACAACCCCAAGGCAGCGGCCATCGGGCATGTGAAGCTCTCCGAGATGCTTGGGCTTACCGTGCTGGCCAGCCGCATCGAGGACCTGCCGGACAACTGGACCCGCTTTTTGGTCATCGGGCCCTCCGAGACCAAGTCCGGCAACCGCGACAAAACATCTGTGCTGTTCACCCTGCCGGACAAGCCCGGAGCGCTTTCGGCCGTGCTCAACAAGCTGGCCGGGGAAGGCATCAACCTGACCAAGCTCGAGTCGCGCCCGCTGCGCGGCGAGAAATGGAAGTACGTGTTTTTCGCCGACCTGCAGTGCGACCTGGGCCGTGATGAATTTGGGAAGATGCTCGGCGAATTACGCAATGAATTGCACAGTCTGCGCATCCTGGGCAGCTACCCGGCCGGGCCGCACCTGGACGTGTCCGGCACCGCCGTGGTGGAGAGGGGGTGATCATGCCATCCGCAATAGACATCAAGGCTCCGGCCTCGAAATCCGTCTCGCACCGGGCGTTCATCTGCGCTGCCCTGGCCGACGGCGAATCCCTGGTCAAAGACGCCCTGGAATCGGACGACCTCATCCGCACCCGGCGCTGCCTGGCCGCCTGCGGGGCAGTCTTCAAAAACACCTACCGGGGCTGGGAAATCACCGGCATCGGCGGTCAGCCCAGGGGCGGAGCCGAAACACCGGCCGATTGCAACGTGGGCGAATCCGGCACCACCTGCCGACTGCTCACAGCTGTACTGGCAGCGGGCAAGGGGCTTTTCCGCATTCATGGCGAAGGCCGCATGCACGATCGCCCCATCGGCCAGCTGACCGACGCGATCAAGCACCTCGGTCCCGCCTTCGACTGGGAGGGCAAGCCCGGCTACCCGCCCGTGGTCATCCGCACCACAGGCTTCGCTGGCGGCGAGATCACCATCCCCCTGGACGAGTCCAGCCAGTACCTCTCGGGCATCCTGCTTGGCGCGCCCTTGGCCGCCGGTCCCCTGTTGGTGGGCATCGGAGGGGACAAGGTGGTCTCCTGGCCCTACGTGTCGCTCACGCTCATGGCCATGGCCGACTTCGGCCTGGAGGTGGCGGTGGAGGCCCTCGAAGACGCCGCATGGGTGCGCAAGGCCTTTACCGAAGTGACCGCTGTCAAGCCAGGCATGCTCCGGTTCCGGGTCGAACCGGGCAGCTACCGGGCCAGGACCTATACGGTGGAGGGCGACTGGTCCAACGCGTCCTACTTTTTGGCCGCCGGGGCGGTGGGCAAGAAGCCTGTGCATGTGCGCGGCCTGCGCCGGGATTCGCTCCAGGGGGACAAGGCCATCCTGGACATCCTGGCCCGCATGGGCGCAAGCGTGGTCTGGGACGCCGAAGGCGTGACCGTCTCCCGCACCGGCTCGGGCCTTCATGGAGTTGAGCTCGACATGGGTTCCTGCCCGGACCTGGTGCCCACGGTCTGCGCCGTGGCCGCCCAGGCGACGGGCACCACCACCATCCGAAACGTTGCCCATCTGCGAATCAAGGAGTCGGACCGACTCCAGGCCTGCGCCGACGAGCTGCGCAAGATCGGATCCGCTGTGGAAACCTTCGAAGACGGCCTGTCCGTGACCGCGCGGCCCATTTCGTCCGGTCAGGCCGTGGACTTCTGTACCTACGGCGACCACCGCATGGCCATGAGCCTGTCGCTTCTGGAACTGGCCGGGGTGGACGTTCGCCTGGACAAACCGGCCTGTGTGGCCAAGAGCTTCCCGGGCTTCTGGGACCAGTGGAGGCATGTGCGTTGAACGCGGCCCAAGCCATTCGCACCATCACCGTGGTCGGCGCCTCCGGCAAGATGGGGCGGCTCTTCGTCAGCCGCTGCCGCCGGGAGGGTCTGGCCTGCCACGAGCTGGACGCGCCGCTTACAAGCGAAGCCGCCGAGCGGGCCCTGCCCCGCTCGGACCTGGTGCTCCTGTGTGTTCCGGCCCAGGCCATGGCCCAGGTGATAAGCGAACTCACGCCCCACCTGCCCAAGGGATGCATCGTGGCGGACATATGTTCAGTGAAGGTGAAGCCTCTGGAAGAGATGATGCTTCTGCACGCCGGCCCGGTGGTAGGCACGCATCCGCTGTTTGGCCCCAAGCCCCAGGAGGGCGACGAGCTCAGGGTGGCGGTGTGCCCCGGCCGGGGGGAAGAAGCCCTGCGCCAGGTGGAGGAGCTCCTGAAACGTCTGGGATTCTCCACGTTCACTGACACGGCCCAGGAGCACGACAAGGCCATGGCCTACGTGCAGGGGCTCAACTTCATCTCCACGGTGGCCTATCTGGCGGCCCAGGCCAGCCATGAGGAATTCGACCGCTACCTCACCCCGTCCTTTCGGCGGCGCCTGGATGCGGCCAAGAAGCTCATCCTTGAGGACGCGGACCTCTTCAGGCTCATTTTCGAGGCCAATCCGTACAGCCTGGAGGCGGTGCGCTCTTACCGCAACTATCTGAACGTGGCTGCGGGCGGCGACCTGGAGCTCCTGGTGGAGCGGGCCAAAGGCTGGTGGAAAGACGCCGCGGCCGGGACATGCCCGGCAAGACGTCCAAAGGACGGTATATAATAAAAGGGGATTCCAAAGGGCCTTGGCCCTTTGGCCGCCGGAGGCTTCTTCCCGGCACCCGCAAAGATATTGAGATTCGTGGGGCGCCATGGGCCGCAAGGGTTTTCCCCTTAGCAGCCCGGCACCACGCGAAGGCAACGTGAACAACTCGGGATCATACCCCGCCGAAGGCTTCTTCCCTTGGCGGCACACCATCCCGGCTACGACAAGGACACGCCATGATCGAGTTATTGCAGGAAGCCAAGTGGCTGCCCGCCGACGTGCAGACGCCCATCAGCCTGTACCTGGGTCTGGTGGGGGACAGGCCGGGCATTCTCTTCGAGTCCGCCGAGGTGGACGGACGCCTGGGCCGCTACTCGATCCTGGCATGGGATTTCAGGCTCACAGCCAGCTGCCAGGACGGAAAACTCACCCTCACCACCAGGGACGATCGCCTAAAATCACTGGAAGAGTTGAGCGGCCGCCCCTTCCTGGACGGCGTGCGCGAGCTCATGGCCGCCATCACCGTGACCCCACCCGCCGGGTTCGAAGATCTTCCCGGCATCACACGCGGGCTTTACGGCTACTTCGGCTACGGCTCGGCCGCGCTGTTCATGCCCAAGGTGGCTAGGGTCATCCCGCCCAAGGACGTGGACTGCACTCTGGTTCTGCCGGGCCATGTGGTGCTCTTCGACCACCTGCGCCATCGCTGCTGCCTGTTGTCTCTTGGCGGAGGCATGCGCCCCAAGCTGGACGCTTCGGCCGTACTGCGCACCATGGACACTCCGGAGATGGGCGGCGTGCTGCACCATCCCGGGGAGCAGGCCTTCCTGGCCGGGGTGCGCAAGGCCAAGGAAATGATCCACCAGGGCGAATGCATCCAGGTGGTTCTTTCCAACCGCTTCCACGCCCCGTTCAATGGCGACCCCTTCGCGGTCTACCGGCGCCTGCGCCAGGTGAATCCCTCCCCCTACATGTTCTTCGTGCGGCTGCCACGGATCACCCTGGTGGGGTCCTCGCCGGAGTTTCTGGTGCGCTGCGTGAACGGCACCCTGACCACGGCGCCCATCGCCGGCACCCGCCCGCGCGGCAAGGACGAGCTCCAGGACGAACATTTCGCGCAGGATCTTCTGGCCGACCCCAAGGAACGCGCCGAGCACGTGATGCTGGTGGATCTTGGCCGAAACGACCTGGGCCGCATCGCCAAGCCCGGCAGCGTGCAGGTGGAAAAATTCATGCAGGTGGAGAAGTTCTCCCACGTGCTGCACATGACCTCCTACGTCACAGCCAAGCTAAAAGACGGCCTGGACGCCCTGGACGTCATCGGCTCCGTTTTCCCGGCCGGGACCGTTTCCGGCGCCCCCAAGGTCCGGGCCATGGAGATCATCGCCGAAACCGAGACCATAGCCCGCGGCCCCTATGCCGGAGCCATCGGCTGGCTGGGCCTGGACAAGGGTCGGGTCGACCTGGACACCGGCATACTCATCCGCTCCATGTGGTTCAAGGACGGCATGGTGCAGTGGCAGACAGGGGCCGGGATCGTGTTCGATTCCGACCCGGACAAGGAATGGCAGGAAGTGCACAACAAGGCCCGGGTGCTGGCCGAGGTTCTGGCCGGACAGGAGGAAGGCGATGTTTTTGCTCATAGATAATTACGACTCCTTCACCTTCAACCTGGTGCAGTACTTCCAGCAGCTTGGCATGGACCCGGTGGTCATGACCAACGAGGACCCGGATGTGCTCAAGCTCGCCGAATCGGGCCAGGTGGAGCGGTGCGTCATCTCGCCCGGGCCAAGCAGGCCGGAGAACGCCGGGCTGTGCCTGGAGTTTCTTGGCAAGCTGCCAAAGAAGACCCCGGTTCTGGGCGTGTGCCTGGGGCACCAGATACTTGGCCACTTCGCAGGAGCGCCCGTGGTGGTGGCGGACCGCATCATGCACGGCAAGACCAGCCTGGTGACCCACAGGGAGAGCGGCCTCTTTTCCGGCCTGCCCAACCCCATGGAGGTCTGCCGGTACCATTCGCTCCTAGTGCTGGCCCACAAGGCCCCGGAGAAGCTTGAGATAACGGCCTGGACCGACGAAAACGAGGTGATGGGTCTTCGGTGGAAGGATAGGCCCTGGGTTGGCGTGCAGTTCCATCCTGAATCTGTGCTTACGCCGGACGGGATGAAGCTTCTCAAAAACTTCCCGGAAATGGTCGTCTAGGCGGAAGGTCTCATGGCTCTTAGCATCAGAAACCTCTCACCCAGCGACGTTCTCGGACAGGAGACCACGCTGTGGAAATACCTGACCTTCGAGAAGTTCCTCGACTTTCTTCTCATGAAGCGTCTGTATTTTCGCCGCGTGGACAAGCTGGGCGACCCCTACGAGTGCCTGATGCCCCCGGAGCTGTATCTGGCCTCCCAGCCGGAAAAGACCCCCGAGGCCCAGGAGCGCTTCATCGCCGACCACGAACGCTACCTCACCCGGGAACGGATAAAGGTGTTCGTCAACTGCTGGCACATAAACGAGTACGAGTCCGAGGCCATGTGGAAGCTGTTCGGGGGCAGCGGTCACTCCATCGCCATCACATCAACCTTCAGCGGGCTCATGGGCCAGCTGGCCACCCACGACATCACCGCGGGCAAGGTTCTCTACAAGGACGTGATCAAGGACGACTGCGTCATCGCAGACATCTTCGACTTCGCCCTGCTCAAGCGCAAGCCCTTCGAGCACGAGCGCGAATTCAGGCTGGTGTTCATCAACAACGACGGGGAACACAGCCCAAAATTGTTGGACGAGTATGGACTGCACATCCCCGTGGAACCAGCATCCATGATCGAGAACATCTATGTATCCCCGCTCTCCGAGCCCTGGCAGCTGGAGCTGACCCAGACCATCATTGCCGCACAGGGGCTCTCGGACAGGGTGATAAAGTCGACGCTCTTTAATTTCCCCAGTTTCAAACGGTTGAACACATAAGATTACACGCACGAACGAGCATAAAGCGTCCGGCCTGCCTCACGGGCCGGAGTGAAGAAGGAGATTCCATGGAAGTCCTGGAACGTCTGGCCATAGGCAAGAACCTGTCTGAAGACGACGCCCTCAAGTCCTTCAGGGCCATGTACAAGGGCGAGATGCCCCCCTCCTGCGTGGGCGCCTTCCTCATGGGGCTCAAGACCAAGGGCGAAACCGGCCTGGAAATCGCCTGCGGGGTCAAGGCGGCCCTGGAGGAGGCGCGCCTGGTGCCCGGCCTCACCGGCGACCGCATCGACACCTGCGGCACAGGCGGCGACAACACCTGCTCGTTCAACTGCTCCACCGCCGTGGCCCTGTACCTGGCCGCGATGGGGCATAAGGTGGTCAAGCACGGCAACCGCTCCGTGTCCTCCACCTGCGGCTCGGCGGACATCATCGAGTCCCTGGGCCTTGGCCTCACCGTGGAACCCGAGGCCGTGGCCGGGGAGCTTATAAAGCGCAACTTCGTGTTTCTCTTCGCCCCCAACTTCCACCCGGCCTTCAAGCGCATCATGCCCATCCGCAAGGAACTTGGGGCGCGCACCCTCTTCAACCTCATGGGGCCGCTCTTAAACCCGGCCCGCCCCACCCATCAGCTTCTGGGCGTCCCCACGGCCGGTTTCGTTCCGCTCATTGGCGAAGCCCTGGCCTTGACCGGCGTGCGCAATGCGGCCGTGGTGCACGGAGCGGGCGGCTTCGACGAGCTCTCGCCCTTCGGCCCGGCCGAGGTGGTCTGGATTCGCGACGGCTGGACGCGGCGCGAGACCCTGGACCCGCAAACCCTTGGCATCCCGCGCCACAAGCTCTCCGAGGTGGCCGTGGCCAGCAAGGACGAGGCTGTGGCCGTGCTTGCGGAGCTGCTTGAGGGGCACGGCCCAGAAGCCATGAAGGACATGCTGGCGCTCAACCTTGGCACCTGCCTGCATCTGCTCGAAGAGGGCCTCACCCTCAAGCAGGGCGTGGAAAAGGCCCGCGAAGCCGTGGCTTCCGGCGTGGCCGCCAAATTCTGGAACGGTCAGATCAATGCTTAACAAGTTCCGCGAGGCCAAGGCCATGGAGATAAACCGGCTCATCCAGCTGGAAGACGCCGGCATGATGCCTCCCCCCTTCGAAGGCGAACGCCCGGACTTCATCCGCGCCCTCTGGGAGAACTCCCCCGGTGCGGTCATCGCCGAATACAAGCGGGCCTCGCCCTCGCGTGGCGAGATCAACATGGCCTTAAGCCCCGAACAGGTGGCCAAGGCCTACAAGGCTGCCGGAGCGGCCGCACTGTCGGTGCTCACCGAGGAGACCTACTTCAAGGGCAGCCTCGACTACCTAACGCGCATGGCCTGCGCAGGGCTGCCCATGCTTCGCAAGGATTTCATCCTGCACCCGGTGCAGGTGATCGAGACGGCCTCCACCCCGGCCTCGGCGTTTCTTCTGATCGCCCGCATGAGCGAGCAGGAGGAACTGCGCGAGATGCTGGGCCTGGCCCATGCCTTCGAACTGGCCGCTGTGGTGGAAGTGTTCGACGAGGCCGACCTGGAAAAGGCCCAGGCCCTGGACCCGGAGATCATCCAGGTGAACAGCCGCGACCTGGACAAGCTCACCACCGATCTGGCCGTGGCCGAACGCCTGGCCAAACACAAGCCGGAAGGCCAGGTCTGGATAGCGGCCAGCGGCATATCAACGCCTGAGGACGTGGAGCGCATGGTCCAGGCCGGGTACGACGCAGTGCTGGTGGGGACATCGCTCATGAGCGAAGGCGATCCTGGTAAGGCGCTTGCGAAGCTGGTGGAGAGAGACGCGTGACGGCTATGGCTTAGGCTGGCCGGGGGGAGGCCTCCGGCGGCCAAAGGGCTCTCGCCCTTTGGAATCCCTCATTATTAGGTGTTGCAATGAGTGTTCTGGTTAAAGTCTGCGGGATGACCCTGCCCGAACAGGTGGCCGCCCTGGATGAGCTGGGCGTGGATTTCCTTGGCTTTATTTTCGCCGCCAAGAGCCCACGCAAGGTGACGCCCGGGCATGTCGCAGCCATCCCGCGCGGCCGGGCTAAACGGGTCGGGGTGTTCGTCGGCCAAGACGCCGAAGAGGTACGGCGCATCATAGATGTTGCCGGTCTTGATTACGCCCAGCTCCATGCCGGGCAGGACGAAGCCTTCTGCCGCACCGTTGGAACAGACAAGGTGATCAAGGTCTTCTGGCCGCAACGCTACCTAGCTGAGGGGGCTGTCACTCCTGACGGCGCACTGGAAGCCCTTCGGCAGGACATGCAGAGCTTCAAGGACGTGTGCGCCCTGATGCTCCTTGATTCAGGCACCTCAGGCGGCGGGCACGGCAAGAGCCTGGACTTCTCCACTCTTTCGGGCCTTTCGGCCCCCAAACCGTGGCTTTTGGCCGGAGGGCTCTCCCCGGACAATGCGGCACAGGCCCTGCTGGAAGCCAAACCCTCGGGCTTGGACCTGAACTCCGGAGTCGAAATTTCCCCAGGCATAAAAGACATTTCCAGAGTCGAACAAACGTTTCACATAACTAAAAGTTTTTGAGGGGGGTTCCGGGGGACACTTTTTCAAAAAGTGTCCCCCGGGCCGCCGGAGGCATCTTCCCATGCAGAAAGGCTATTTCGGAAAATTCGGCGGGATGTTCGTTCCCGAGCTCCTCATGCCGCCTCTTCTCGAGATCGAGGAGGCCATGAACACCATCGTTCCAAGCGAGTCCTTCCAGGCCGAGTTCAACTCGATCCTAATGGATTACGTGGGCAGGCCCTCAGCCCTGTACCGCTGCCCCAACCTCTCCGAACGCCTGGGCTTCAACCTGTGGCTCAAGCGCGAGGACTTGAACCACACAGGCGCGCACAAGATCAATAACGCCCTGGGGCAGGGGCTTTTGTGCAAGCACATGGGCAAGTCCGTGCTGCTGGCCGAAACGGGCGCGGGCATGCACGGCGTGGCCACGGCCACCGCCGCTGCCATGCTGGGCCTTGAATGCGTGGTGTACATGGGGGCCACGGACGTGGTTCGCCAGTCCCACAACGTGCGGCGCATGGGGCTTCTGGGCGCAACGGTGGTGCCCATCGAGTCCGGCACCAAAACCCTGAAGGACGCCATCAACGCGGCCTTGCGCCGCTGGATAGCGGACCAGCGCACCACTCACTACTGCTTCGGCACCGCTGCCGGGCCGCACCCCTTCCCCACCTTGGTGCGCGAGTTCCAGTCCGTCATCAGCCGCGAGGCCAAGGCCCAGTTCATGAAGAAGATCGGTCGCCTGCCCGACTACGTGGTGGCCTGCGTGGGCGGCGGGTCCAACGCCATCGGGGCTTTCCACGAATTCGTGCCGCATTCGGAAGTGAAGCTCGTGGGCGTGGAGGCTGCAGGCACGGGCGAGCCTGGCTGCCACCATTCCGCACCGCTGAATCTCGGCACGCCCGGCGTTCTGCACGGGGCCATGAGCATGCTCCTGCAGACCACGGAGGGCCAGATCGAGCCTTCGCATTCCATCGCCCCTGGCCTGGATTACCCGGGTGTGGGCCCCGAGCATGCGGGACTGCAGGACAGCGGGCGTGCCCACTACGGTACAATCAACGATGCCCAGGCCTACAACGCCTTCATGACCCTCTGCCGCTCAGAAGGCATCCTTCCGGCCATGGAGAGCTCGCACGCCGTGGCCTGGGTGCTGGAGAACGCCGCGAGCATCCCCAAGGACAGCCATGTGATGGTCTGCCTGTCCGGACGCGGCGACAAGGACATGGACATCATCGAGGAATACGAAAAGAAGTTTAGGAAGTAGGACCAGGGCTCCGCCCTGGACCCGCCGGGGGCAGAGCCTGCCCCCGGACCCCGGCAATTGGCGTCGCGTTGTTCACAAGCGAATCCCGCGAAGCAGCGTAAAAGTTTTTGAAAGAGGGTCCAGGGAGAAAACTTTTTCAAAAAGTTTCCTCCCTGGCCGCCGGAGGCTGAAATACATGTCCATTCTGACCGAGAGAATACGCACCGCGAACGCGTCCGGCCGCAAGGCCGTCATCCCCTACCTGCCCGGCGGATTTCCGGACAGCGACCGTTTCTGGGACGAACTGGCCGCGCTGGACGCCGGAGGAGCGGACATCATCGAAATAGGCGTGCCCTTCTCCGACCCGGTGGCCGACGGCCCGGTGGTGGAGCAGGCCAGCCTCGACTGCCTGGAGCGCGGCGTGTGCCTGGCCTGGATTCTCTCCGAGCTTGCCAAGCGCAAGGGTTCCTTCAAGGCCGGACTCGTGCTCATGGGCTACTACAACCCCTTCCTGCAGTACGGCCTTGAGAAACTGGGACGCGACTGCGCCGCGGCCGGAGTGTCCGGGCTCATCATCCCGGATCTGCCGCTCGAGGAAACCGGCCCGGCAGCCAAGGCCCTTGAGGGCACGGGCACGAACCTCATCTGCCTGGTGGGATTAAACACTCCAAAGGAGCGCCTGGAGCAATACGCCAAGGTGGCCAAGGGATTCGTATACTTCGTGTCGGTGCTCGGCACCACGGGCGTGCGCGAGAGCCTGCCCGAGGAAGTACTGGCCAAGCTGGCCGAGGTGCGCCCTTACTTTACCGTACCCATTGCCCTGGGATTCGGCATCGCCCGACCCGAGCAGGTAGCGCCTTTCGGGGATTTGATCGACGCGGTGGTCATCGGATCGGCGCTTATTAGACACATCGATGCGCACAAGAGCGCGGCGAGCTTCATGGAGGGCTGGCGAGCGGGCGGCAAATAGGGCTAGGGATTCCGCCCGGCGCGGACTATGCTCCTAATACGCCTGCGCCGCCCTTGCTCTAGCATCGGCCGGCGTCCGGCAGTAACGCGCGGACAAAGACATGTGGATTGTGCTGATGCTCGTAGCGGCCTTCAGCCAGGCCGTGAAGGACCTGTGCCTGAAGCGCAGTGTTCTCGGCGTGGAGCCCTTGGTGGTTACCTGGGCCTATTGCCTCACCACCACGCTTTTTCTCTGCCTGCCTGTGATGCGCGAAGGCATTCCGGAGCTTACGGCCGGGTTCTGGGTGGCACTCGCCGTCACCGGGCCATTGGCCGCGTTCACGCTTTACTGCTACGTCAAGGCCTTGGAATCCTCGGATCTGTCCCTGGCCGCGCCCATGCTCACGGCCACCCCGCTTTTTCTGTTGGTCACCTCGCCTATCATGCTGGGAGAATTTCCCGATCCCATGGGCATCCTGGGCATCGTGAGCATCGTGGCCGGCTCCTACGTGCTGAACTTAGGCCGCATGCGGCGCGGCCCTCTGGAACCGTTCAAGGCCCTCATGCGAGATAAGGGGGCGCGGCTCATGCTCATGGTGGCCTTTCTGTGGTCTATTTCGGCCAATATCGACAAGATCGGCCTTCGCCACTCCGCGCCCATGTTCTGGATCATGTGCGCCTTTGGCATCACCACGGTGTTTCTCACCCCTATGGTCTGGAAGCTCTCCAAGCGCGGCTTTTCCCAGGTGCGGATCAAACCCTTTGATCTGGCGGCCACGGGATTTCTGGAGGCTGTCACCTGCGTGTGCCAGATGTACGCCCTTACCGTGGCCATCGTGCCCTATGTGGTGGCGGTCAAGCGCATGAGTGCGGTGTTCGCGGTGCTCCTGGGCTGGCTGATACTGCGCGAGGGACAGGTGCGCGAACGCCTGGCCGGGGCGGCGCTGATGGTGCTGGGGGTTTTTCTCATCGCGCTTTTGGGATAGTCTCCGCCCGGTCAAGCGATTACGAACAGTCGCCCGGCCCATACCCGTAACCATAGCCCATACCACCAATGCCCACTCCCCACCGCTTTCTTCCACGGTATTCCGGCGAACAGCTGGAGGCCAAGCAAATCGCAGGCCTCAACTGGACCCTGAAACACGCCTTCAACGGCAACCCGGCCTACCGCCGCAAGCTTACAGGCGCCGGATACGAGCCCGGCATGACGCTGGACCTTCAGGACCTGGCCAACCTGCCCTTCACCACCGTGGACGACCTGCGCGAAGGCTATCCCCTACCGCTCCTAAGCGTTCCCGAGGACCAGGTGGTGCGCGTCCACGCCTCAAGCGGCACAACCGGCAAGCGCAAGGTGCTGGCCTACACCCAGGCCGACATCGACACCTGGAAGCACATGTTCTCCCGCTGCTACGAACTGGCCGGGCTTACCACCCTGGATCGGGTGCAGATCGCCGTGGGCTACGGCCTCTGGACCGCCGGGGCCGGATTCCAGCTGGGCTGCGAACACTTCGGGGCCATGGCCGTGCCCGTGGGGCCCGGCAACATGGAAATCCACCTGCAGCTTCTGGAAGACGTCAAATCCACGGTGCTCTGCTCCACCGCCTCAATGGCCCTGCTCATGGCCGAGGAGGTGCAGAAGCGCCACTTGAAGGGAAAGATCGCGCTCAAGAAGGCCATCTTCGGCGCCGAATCCCACTCCCCGAAGATGCGTGCCCGCTTCCAGGACATGCTGGGGCTTACCGAAAGCTTCGACATCGTGGGCATGACCGAGCTCTACGGGCCGGGTACCGGCCTGGAATGCCAAGCGCACGAGGGGGTCCACTACTGGGCGGACCTGTACATCCTGGAGATTCTCGATCCGGAGACGCTAAAGCCTGTGGCCCCGGGCGAGATTGGCGAAATGGTGGTCACCACCTTGTGCAAAGAGGCCGCCCCGCTCATACGCTACCGCACCCGCGACCTCACCCGGCTCATTCCCGGGGAATGTTCCTGCGGGGTCAGCCTGCCACGGCACGACAAGATTCTCGGCCGCTCAGACGACATGTTCATCTTCAGGGGCGTGAACATCTATCCCGGCCAGATCGCCTCGGTGATCGAACACTTCAGGGAGCTGGGCAGCGAGTTCCGCATCCACCTGTTCAGAAAGGCGGGCAAGGACCAGATGCTTTTGCAGGTGGAGCGCCGCCCGGAGACGGACCCGGCCTACGACCAGAACCTTTCGGAAGCGGTCAGCGAGGAGCTCAGAAAGCAGGTGATGGTTCGGGCCTGGGTTGAGGTGATGGGCCAGGGCGAACTGCCCCGCAGCTTCGCCAAGACCAAGCGGGTGGTGGACGACCGGGAGGCCGGAGAGCAGGGAGAGAAAGGTTAACTCTCCTCTTTGAGCTGCGTCGCCTCCCACGCTTCCACGTAATACATGCTGGTGCCCGGATTCTTGGACCAGGCGCTGGTGTCGTCCCATCGCCTCTCCACCGGCCAGCTGCTCTTGAGCGCCAGGGCTTCGTCTATGGAGTCCGCCTGCACCAGGTCCTCCTGGGAATACGACAGATTCATGTTTGGTCCGCATAGATACCGTATCGAATAGGTGTTCATCGCTTTACCCACTTCTTGGCTGTTCATCCGCGCCAGCAGATTGGCGCCTGCCATTCCCAAATCCAAATTTCGCGGTGTTGTCACGGAGGCAGCCTTTGTCGGCCATTTAGACTTAGCCTCCAGCCCCTTCCTATCGCCCTGTTTGGGCGGCGGCCCTCATGGACCGCCGCCCGCCGTGCATGAGACGAAGAGGGCGAGTCTTCGTTTCTCCTAACCGTGAGCGCCCGGGAAGAGGACGTCGCTCACGAAGTACAGCACCACCAGCAGCGTGACACCTATGCCCAGGCTCCACTTCACGAGGCTTATCTCGGTGTCGTTTAGGGGCTCGTACTCCATCTTCTTGATTTCTTCCGCGAACTTGAGATCCTTTATCTGTTCCATAACGAAACTCCTTGCTGTTTAGGCCAGAGGCGGCTTCACGCCGTGGAAGAAGAGCCAGGAAATGAACAGCCCGACCCAGATGATGAACCCGAACAGGCAGACCACGTACACCGTCGCCAGCCTGCCGATGCCCTCCTCCATCAGCTTCTTGAAGTTGGACACGCAACCGATGGAGAAGAAGGTGAGCAAAAAGAACATCACTCGGAAGGAGTTCAGGGGGCCCGTCATGCTCTTGCCGATCTTCATGCCTTCGGGAGAGGTTGTGCACATGATCAAAAGAATCGCAAAGGTCAGGATGTAGCCCAGCACGAAACGCGGGAAACGGGCCCACACCTCGCTGAACTGCATTCTTTTGCCAGGGGTGCATTCGAACTTGGTGCACCAGATGTAGGCCAAGAGGAAAGACCAGACCCCGATGAACACGTCGATGAATATCTTCACTGTGGTGGTAACCATCACCACCCAGCCTTCCTGATACTTGATGCCGTACTCATTGAGCGCCTTGGCCCTGATGAGGGCGTCGGTGATGGCTCCGCTGGCAATGGCCCCGCCGTCGGACTTGACGGCAAGCCCCATCCAACCGCCGGCCACCATGGGTTCGCTGGTCAGCCACCACTGGGCGATAAAGGGGAGGATGACCATCTCCACGCAGGTGAACACAACCACCAGCGAAGAGACCATTATGGGAACCACGGGCCGGGCACGAATGGCGCCGCCGGTGGCGATGGCCGCGGACACGCCGCAGATCGAGATGCCCGAAGCCAGGGGAGCGGCCCATTCACGGCTGAATTTGAAGTATTTGCGGGACACGTAGTAGACCACGGCCCAATAGATCAGATAGGCCTCGACGATGGCGCACAGCCCCCGGAAGATGATCGAGGAGGCCAGGCCCATCGCGTCCGCGGCTTTGACACCCAGTTCCGATCCCATGATCACGATGGCGATCTTGACGAACATTTCCGGACGCAGCGAGGCTTTGAGCTTGTCCGCGAACCCGGGAGTGAAGTTACCCACGAATATACCAGCCAGCAGGGCGATGATGTATCCGGCTTCACCCGTCAGACCGAGTGACCAGGGGATATTGAATTTCTTCAAGGCGTCCGGCGTGGCCGCGATCTGGGCGTAGTTCCCGACCGCGTAGCACGCATAAGCCACGAAGAAGACCACTGTGAACGCCTTGGCGAATTCTTTTACGTCGGCCCCGAGCAGCTTTATCCCCACGCATAAACCGGCTGTAATCACTACGTATGTTACGAATAGTGAAGCCAATCCTGGAAGAAGCGTGGCATAGGCCTTTGAAGATGCGCTGAATATTTTTCCAGGCGCAATCCAAACGTTGGTTTTGAGAACCCATCCTAGCAAATCCAGTCCAAACACGTTCATCATTGAGAGAATAAAAATAGTTGCCCCCAACAGGAGCGCTACTTTGTCCTCAGAAAAACCAGCTTTTTGGCTCATACTACCTCCTTTATGCGCATCTGTTTCCTCGCGTTACTGAAAATAATTAAATGTTTTACATAAGACTTCTGGATTCCAATCTTCCTTTCCAACAATTCACCAGAGCACGTTTCGAACAATGCATTTGAAATGCGTTCTCTCCTACTCCAACCAATCAAGTATGATGCCAACCCTAGTTTACGACTAACTCGCTGAAATTAAATACTTTTTATCAACAAGCACTGCATTTGGTGTTTCTCTGCACATCCACTCCGCTAACGTCTGTTAGCACCAGCCAAATGCCTTAACAGTAGGGAAATTGCCCACCTGCAGGAAACAACCGTCGAGAAAGGGAATGGATTTGGAAGCGCGCCAGCACCATGGACGTCGCGGTACCGGCGTGCTCTACAGGGATTTATTCTTGAGGATCGAGACAGCTGACGGGCGAACCATCATGGGAAGAGGTGTTGCGCACCTTCACAGTGAAGCGTCTGCTGCCGCATTCCGGCAGGGCGGTTCACAGGCAAACCGGGACGGAGTTTTGCACCTGGGCGCCAGGCAAGCCAGGCGGGATGTTCTATTTTGAAGCAGGCTGAGGTGGGGAGACGTCTTTCACCAGTTCCCCGGCAAAGCGCAAGGCGTCGGCGTTAAGTGCGGATGCGGTGTTGGCCGGAAGCTTCAGCTCGTCCAGGATGTCTTCCACAGCCCTCCAGTCGGCATGCTCCATATCCTGGGCGAGGTTCAAAAGCTCGCCGGCCTGGCCCTGTCCGCCCTTGAGGGCCTCGGCCAGTTCAGGGGTCAAGGGCAGCCCTTTCAACACTTCCTCCATGGGCTGGCCCAGGAGCGAATCCAGCAGGGAAAAAAGCCCCAAAACAAACAGGGAGTCGGGCTTGGCTGGGGGATGGAGCAGGAGCCTGCCCAAAAGTTCCAGGAACTTCGCACGCCTGACGGACATGAACACAAGTTCCTTGCCCTTGGGCGAAGGGTTCAAGTCCGACATGAGAACCGCCTGAAGCCATTTGGCCAGATTGCGCTGGCCAAGAACCATCATGGCCTGGCGAATGGAATCTATTGCGTCGAGCCTGCCAAAGGACGCGGAGTTTATGTAGCGCAGGAGTCTGTACGAGAGCGACAGATCCGACTCAATGATCTTGGATACCACGCCAGGATCGAAGTCTTCGTCGGCAAGCTCCTTGAGAAGCTTCAACTTGGACATTTCCGAGCTGGACATCTTCCTTCCTGTGACCACCTCGGGGCGCTGGAAGAAAAAGCCCTGAAACAGATCGAACCCCAGGGCCTGGGTCTTCTGGTGCATGGCCTCGTTCTCGACCTTCTCGGCCAAAAGCATTCGCTTGGCTCCACGGAGCCTTGCGACAAGACCGGGCAGTTCCCCAGGAGGAGTGCCCAGCACATCCACCTTGATGATGTCGGCCAATTCAAGGAATGGAGCATGCTCCGGCTGGCCGACGAAGTCGTCCAGGGCCAATGTGTAGCCTGCGGATTTGAGCTTATTAAGCGCTTGCAGAATCTCTGGGGTGGGGTCGACCGTTTCCAGTATCTCGATGATGCAGCTTTCAGACGGCAAGGCGAAGCCGTACCCGCCCAGGAGAAGATCCATGGGGAAGTTGACCAGCGTTTTTTCCGTGGGAGAAAGACCGGAGCGGCCAAGAACCACCCCGTCCGCGATGACCTTGGCTGTGGCGATGGCGCCGTCGGAGAACGAGGCGTCACCCGCGCCCGCGGCATGGCGATAGAGCAGTTCGTAGCCCCACACCTTCATCTTCAGGTCGAAGATGGGTTGGCGCGCCACGAACACCTTTTCCAGGAGCTCTTCGCCTTTGGCCTCGTCAGGGGATTCCATCCGGTCTCCGTTACCATTTTTGTGGAACACTTGACCAGAAATCAGCCCTAATTAGGGAGAAATGTCAAATCGACTTTCAGGGCATAAGCGGGGCAAGGGCAAGCCCCTCATCCATATCCAGACCCAGCATCAGGTTGGCGCAAGCCAACGCCTGGCCAGAGGCTCCCCGGCAGAGGTTGTCTATGGCCGAACACACCACCAGCCTGTCGGTGCGCGGGTCCACCACCAGGCCTATGTCGCAGAACATGGAGCCCCTCACGAAGCGCGTCTCCGGCAGCTTGCCTGAGGGCAGCACCCGCACCCAGCGATGTTCGCGGTAGTGCTGCTCATAGATGGCCCGGACCCCTTCCTGGGTAACGGCGCCTTTGAGCTTGGCGTAGATGGTGGAGAGGATGCCACGGTCGATGGGCAGGATGTGCGGATTAAACGACACCGTCATTTCCCGGCCGGCCACGAAGCCCAGCTCCTGCTCTATCTCCGGGGTGTGGCGGTGCGTTCCCAGGCCGTATGCCCGGAAGGTGTCGTGGATCTCGCAGAACAGCGTGGCCACGCCAGGCTTGCGCCCGGCACCGGAAGCGCCGGACTTGGAGTCGCAGACGATATCCTCGGGATCGATGAGCCCGGCCGCAAGCGCGGGCCAAAGCCCCAGGATGACGGAGGTGGGGTAGCAGCCCGGGTTGGCGATGAGCCGCGCCCCGGCGATCTTGTCGGCGTAGCGTTCCGGCAGGCCGTAGACCGCCTCTTCGATAAGCGCCGGATGACGATGCTCCAGGCCGTACCACTGGGCGTACACGCTGGGATCGTGCAGGCGAAAGTCAGCCGAAAGGTCCACCACTTTGAGTCCCGCTGCCAAAAGTTCAGCTGCGGTATCCATGGCCGCGCCGTGGGGAACGGCCAGAAAAACGAGCTGGCAGGCCGAGGCCAGATCCTTGGGGTCGGGCTCGGTGAGTGTGAGCTTGCCCAGGCGCGTTCCCTGCACGAAAGGATAAATATCGGCCAGGGATTTGCCCGCGTCCGTGCGCGAGGTCGCCCGCACCAGATCGAAGGACGGATGCATGGCCAGAAGCCTGGCCAGTTCCATGCCGGTATAGCCGGTTACACCCACCAGCCCTACGGGGATCCTGGACATCGAACCCTCCTCGAAACGAAATAAACGTACGGCTAAGCCCGTACCTCCCGATAGCCAATAAGAGGTCCGCCCAGGTCGTACTCTTTGAGCGTGACCAAACCTGTTTTCGCCGTGAGATTAACCGTTCCGGCGGACAAAAAGCATGCGCAAATGCCCGAGGATATCAGACAACTGCTTGGCCTCATCGTCAGCCAGATTGCCCGTGGTCTTCTCCTGCAGCATGGCCAAAGTGTCGATAGTATGCTTGGCCAGGGGCAAGTTGGACACGACCTGCCCGGATTCCGGCTCGGGCATTTCGCCCATGTGCACCATGGCCGCCGAGGCCAGGGAGTAAATGAACGTGATGAACTCCACCTTGGGCAGGCACCTGCCGGCGTAGTCGTCCTGTCCGTCCGGGCAAGAACCGCACTTTGTATCCTGGTTCATGGGAACTCTCCTCCAAATACTCTAGATGGCCGGGGGACCGGACTGCATGGCCTGGGCGTAAGCGTTCATGGCTTTATCCAGGACGTCCGGGCATCCCACGTACCCGCCCGATGCCGTAAAGGCCGCCTTGAAGGCTGCCAGCCCGGCCAGAACATCACCAAAATCCACATGGCCCATGTGACCCAGGCGGACCACCTGGTCCTTCATGTGGCCTTGGCCCGCAGCCAATACCACACCATAATCATTGGCAGCGGCTTTGACCACGGCCGAACCGTCCACTCCAAGCGGCATCCGGATGGACGTAAGCCCCCAGGTGAAATGGTCCTTGGCCAAAAGGTCGAGCCCCATGGCCGATGCCCCGGCTCGGGCCATCATGGTCATGGCCCACTGCTTGCGGAACACGTTGTCCAGGCCGAACTGCTGAAAGAGTTTCACGCTCTCGCTAAGCCCGACCAGAAGGCCCACAGAAGAGGTGAACATGGTCTGGTTCTTGGAGATCTTCTCGCGCTCGCCCAGCAGCTGGAAATAAAAGTTGGAGGGCTTCACCTTGGCGCACTTGGCCCAGGCTTTGTCCGAGCAGGCGATGAAGGCCAGGCCCGGAGGCAGCATGAGTCCCTTTTGCGAACCGGTGAGCAGGCAGTCCAGGCCCCAGTCGTCCATTGGGCAGGGCGAGATGCCCACGGCGGAGATTCCGTCCACTACCAGCAGCACGTCACGGTCTTTGGTAACCTGGCCAAGCTCCTTCACGGGATGGAGCACGCCAGTAGACGTTTCCGAAGCCTGCACGCAGACACCGACGATGGAAGGATCAGCGTCCAGGGCGGCTTTCACGGCCTGCGGGTCCACGGCCTGGCCCCACTCCACCGGCAGGCGGACGGCTTTCTGGCCGTGCATGTCGCAGATTTCGCCCCAGCGTTCGCCGAACTTCCCGCCGTCAATGTAGAGCACTTTTTCGCCAGGGGCGAACAGGTTCGAAATGGCGGCGGTCATGGCGCCGGTGCCGGAGCAGGACAGGGGCATGACTTCCTGCGTGGTCTGGAAGAGATATCTGAGCCCGGCCCGCACCTCCTGCACAATGGGCAGGAACGCCGGCTTGCGGTGATGGATCATGTCCCTGGCCATGGCCAGGCGCACTTCCTCGGGAAGCGGCGTGGGGCCGGGGGTAAGAAGCCTCATCTTGTTCAACATGACTTGGGTCCTCGCTGGGCCGGTTTTACACAAAAGCCCTCCGGAGCGCATCCGCTTTATGCAAGTGGTCTGAAAAAGGCTTTTTTTATACACAACCGGGACCGGTTCCTGTATAGACACCACTGAAACCCTCTCCCGGAGGAGACATGACAACGAAAATCATCGCCACGCTGGGCCCGGCCTCCATGTCCCGGGACTCCATCAAGGCGCTCGCCCTGGCAGGGGCCAGCATTTTCCGGCTGAACTTCTCGCACTCGGTGGCCGCTGACTTCGAACCGGTGATCAAGAGCATCCGCGACGTCGAGTCTGAAATAGGCAGGCCTCTCACCGCCTTGGGCGACCTGTGCGGCCCCAAAACCCGCATCGGCGAGATCGCCAACGCGCCCCGGCAGATCCACAAGGGCGAAATCCTCCGCCTTGGCCTGCCAGAGGAAAACCCTGGCTCGGGCGACGAGGAATGCTTCGTTCCTTTGGACGTGCCAGGGCTTCTGGCCGGGCTTCAGCCCGGCATGCCCGTGAATCTTTCGGACGGCATGCTCCAGTTCACGGTTACCCGTACGATTAAAAGCGACCGGCTCTTCGAGATGGAGGCCCTGAACGCCGGGGTGCTCTCCTCGCGCAAGGGAATCGCCTTTCCCGGAAAGCATCACGCCCTGCCCGCCCTCACGGACAAGGACATCAAGGACCTGCACGAAGGCCTGGAGATCGGGCTCAACTCCGTGGCCATCTCCTTTGTGCAGAATGCGGACGACATCCGCCACATCAAGGGCGAGATAAAAAAACACGACGTCTGGGTGCCGGTGATAGCCAAGCTGGAACGCCAGAACGCCGTGGACCGCCTGGAAGAGATCGTGGCCCTCACCGACGTGGTCATGGTGGCCCGAGGCGACCTGGGCACGGAATGCCCCATCGCCATGCTGCCCATCATCCAGAAGAGGATCATAAGGGCCTGCCGCCACGCCCAGAAGCCGGCCATCGTGGCCACCCAGATGCTTCTCTCCATGGTCAAGAACCCCATCCCCACCCGGGCCGAAGCCACGGACGTGGCCAACGCCATCCTGGACGGGGCGGACTGCGTCATGCTTTCCGAGGAATCCGCCGTGGGAGACTTCCCGGTGCAGGCCGTGGAGTACATGCGCGAAATCTCCGACAACGCCGTGAACTACTACCTGGAGCGCATCCAGGGGCCGTACGCTCCGAAGAAGGAAGTGAACCCGGCCAAATACCTGGCCTACGCCGCCTGCATCCTGGCGGACAACGCCGAGTCCAAGGCTTTGGTGAGCCATTCTCTCTCCGGCGCCACGGCCAGGCTCTTGTCCTCGCGCCGCCCGAAACAGCCCATCTATGCGCTCACCCCGGACGAACGGGTGGTTCACCACATGAACTTCGTGTGGGGCGCTCACCCCAGGCAAATCGCCGCCACCAACGAAAGCCACATGAAGCGCGCCGAGAAGTTCGTGGCCGAATGCCCGGATTTTTCGCCCGGTGAATCCGTGGTCATCACTGCCGGGCAGCCCACTCCCGGACAGAAGGAACGCTTCACCAACCAGATCAAACTCTATTACAAATGAGGATCGTCGGAGACAGTCGCCAGGCGCTTTGGGCGCGCTGATGCGCCTTATTTGGCTGGATCAGGCATGGTTCGGGTGTTTTGCCCGAACCAAAGGATTTTGAGCCTTCCCGGTGCATCATCCGGCAATCCCGGTTGCTGACTTCTCCCACCTCCTCCCATGAAAAAATGGATATCCCCCTTCTTGAGCAGCGGGCCATCGAGGCCAGCATCTTCAAGGCCCTGTACCAGGCCCTGAAGGAGAAGAACGGCCGCAAGGCCGCCCTGGAGACCGTGGAGACCGCCGCCAGGTCCATGGCCGTGCAGGCCGGACTCAGCTTCGCGGCCAAGGCTCCGGACGGCCCGAGCTTCGAGCACTTCAAGACAGTCTTGGACATGTGGCGCGGCAGCGGCGCCCTGGACATAGAGGACGTCCGCTCCGGCAAGGACGAACTCACCTTCACGGTCACGCGGTGCGGCTATGTGGAGAAGTACCGTGAGATGGGGCTGCCGGAGGAACTGGCCGGGCTCATTTCCTGCTGCCGCGACGAACCTTTCGCCCAGGCCTACAGCAACCGCATCTTCATGGAGAGGCCCGAAACCATAGGTTCCGGCGCGGATTGCTGCCGGTTCCGCTTCACCTGGAAAGACTGATGCCCATGATGCACGGACGCATTTTGCTTTGTCTCTTTCATCCGGAGGATTTGTGATGTCTGGCCGCGCCGTGATTTTCGATCTGGACGGGACCCTGCTCGACACCCTGGACGATCTGGCCGACGCTGGGAACACAGTCCTGGCCGCGCTTGGCTACCCAACGCACCCGGTGGCCAGCTACAGGCAGTTCGTGGGGGACGGCGTGGCCAACCTGGTGCGGCGCGCCCTGCCGGGGAACGCACAGCACGACTTCGAGCGGGCGCTCACGCTCATGCGCGAACAATACGCCATCCACTGGAAGATCAAGAGCCGCCCCTACCCTGGGATTCCTGAGATGCTGGACGGCCTGGTTGAGAAAAAGATTCCACTGTGCGTGCTCTCCAACAAGCCCGACCGATTCTGCCAGCTTACCATGGAACACTTTTTCGGGCGCTGGCCCTGGGCCGTGGTGATGGGCGAAACCGACGAGTTCCCGCGAAAGCCCGACCCGACGGGGGCGCTGGCCATTGCTGAGCGCCTGGGGATCGCGCCCGGAGAATTTCTATTTTTGGGCGATTCGCCCATGGACGTGAAGTGCGCGCTCAGCGCGGGCATGAACCCGGTGGGAGCCACCTGGGGGTTTCGGGCCAAGGACACCCTTGAGGAGGTCGGCGGGAAGGTGTTTATCGACAGGCCCGAGGAGCTTCTTTCTCTGATCGCACGGCCCTGAGCTCAATCATTCTCCCAGAAAGTCGAGGTTTTCCCCAACCCGCAACATGGCCCGCACCCGGGAGAACTCCCCTTCCATGTCCGCCAGCCGTGCAAGCAGCGTTTCTTCCTCGCCTGTGCGGGTCTGAACCATCTTCACCGCCCCGTGCTCGAACACCAGCCGCCTGTCCGCGGACAGGGCCAGCACCGGGTCGTGGGTGGCGATGACGATTATCTTGTCGCTGGCCAGCAGAAGGTCCAGTGCCCGGCGCTTGTCCACCCCCGCGTTCTCTATCTCGTCGATCAACAGCACAGGCGACCAGCTGAGGAGCGCCGTGTCCGCTATCATGAGGGCCCGGGACTGCCCTCCCGAGAGTTGCGTGAGCTGAACCTTTGGGCCGAAGGGCTCTCCGGCCAGCTTGTTGGCCGCCAGAAGCACCCGCTCGGCCGCGTCCTCGGGATCGGCCACTTCGCGGCTCCTGGCGTGCAGGAGCACGAAATCCAACACCCCGACATCCAGCACGAAATTCATGTTCTGGGTCAGCTGGGCCACCAGCCTGCCCTGCAAGGCGAAGCGCTCGTCCGAGTCCGGCACGCGCCCGTCAAGCTTGAGCGTCCGGCCCGTGGGCGTGTCTCCGCAGGCCAGGGACTCGATGTCGGACAGAAAGCGGCTCTTGCCCGATCCGGTCGGGCCAAGAAGCGCCGTGATCTCACCGGGCCTGAAGGCTATGTCCTGGATCTCCGGCCTGCCGGACTTGTCCCGCCCGGCGGTGAGGGTCAAGCTGGTGGGCGCGCAGGTTCGAGCTTCAACCTTTCCTGTTTCCGCCTCATCCCCTGTTTCCGCGCCAGCCAGGCCGCGCTTGGCCGACATGTTCCGCACCCAGGCCGCGCCCGACACTCCTGGGTCGGCTGCCGATCCCTCAGGCAAGGTCGCGATGATTTCCTCAGCCCGCATGCACTCCTCCGAATCTGGCCTTCTTCACGTTGCCCTTCTGGTAGCGTGAGCCGATGCGCGTCTCGCTCAGGCAGTAGGAACAGACAGCGGCGGGCATGGAAAACCTGAGCTTCATGTCCGTCACCGTGGCGATGTCCGGAGCCCTGGCCACGATGGCCGCCAGTTCCGCACAGCCCTGGCCGGTGAGCCCGTTCACGTGGCGTATCACCGCCCGCTTGTTCATCTGGCGGATGCGGTAGCGGTACACCTCACGCTCGGCCTGGGACACCAAGTCCCCCTTGGTGACCACCACCATGTCCGCCATGCGCAGCATGGGCCCGATCTTTTCCGGGGCGTCTATGCCCATGAGATTGTCGATGACGCACACGGCCAGCGCCCCTCGGATATGCGGGGAGCAGCGGTTGCATAGCCCAGCCGTTTCGATGACCCCGACCCCGGCCCCGGTTTCCGATGCCCAGGCAAAAGCTTCTTCCAGATTGGTGGCGAAAAAGTGGTCCGGACAGAGCCCCCCGGAAAAGGCCACGGAAACCGGCACTCCGGCCTCGCGATAGAGCTCTCCGTCCCGGCTCTGCAAGCAGTCGAACTTGACCACGGCGCAGGACTGCCCCTGTTCCATGAGCACTCCGCAGGCCTTGGCCACCACGGAGGTCTTGCCGCAGGAGGGCGGCCCGGCCACTGTGACCAGCCTCACAAACCCTTCCTCACCATGGACCGGAACAGCACGTTCAGCTTGTCGCGCAGCTCGCTCACGTCGTTCTGCTCTATGAAGTCCCAGCCCACCCACTTGAGCGATGCCTCAGGCGGCAGTTTGGAGGCAATTGAACCGTCCATGGGAGAGAACCACCCGGCGCTCTCTATCGCAGCGAAGCCGCTCCCGAAGAATCCGGCCAGTGCGGCCAGGCGCTCACGCTGATTTTTTTTGGCCAGCAGATAGAGCGGGCTGGCCGCTGCCCCGTCCCTGGGCCAGATCACCTTGATGTGCTCGGGCTGTCTCGTGCTCTCGGCGAAAAAGGCCGGGATCACGTAGACCGCGCCGGCGTCCTGGTCGCTCGATCCGGCGGACTTGACCATGGAGGACGAATGCATGAGCCCCTTGCTGTTGGCGGCCAGCGCCTCCAGGCCCGCCATGCCGAAATCCTTGTAGAGGTTCAGCACCACGGCGTCGGCCATGTCGTCCCCGTCCCCGCACATGACCACCTCGCCCTTGTAGCGTGGATGGAGGATGTCCTCCCAGGCGCGCGGCTCGGGCAGTCCGCCAAGGCGCCTGGTGTCCACCATGAACACGTAGGGGGTAACCCCGTAGACGGTGTAGGCCCCGCGCGGGTCGATGAGCCCGGCCCTGTGATGCAGCGGGTTGACCACGGCCGGGAGAACAGATTCGAACACACCAGATAGGACGTGATTCTCCACGAACTCCTTGCGCCAGAAGTCCCCGAAGCCGATGGAGCCTATCATGCCTGGAAGTTTATCCGGGTCTGTCTGACGGTAGATGGGGTCGTACGGGTCGATGGAGGTGCAGCCCATGGGGATGTGGGCGGTAACGGATTGGCCGCTTGCGGCGTAGCCGGCTATGATGGCGTCGATGGCATCCTTCACCACAAGCTTCACCGGGCACGGCGCGTAGAGGAGCAAATCAACCGGCTTTTCGGGAAGCGCCGGAACCTCGTCCTCTTCGCCCATACGGCGGATGGAGAGCATCAGGTCGTCGAGAGCTTTCATGGTCTTCCTTTGCGGCTCAGTGTTAACGCGCTTCGAACGCTGGACACTTCATATATGTAAGCTTCCCTCACATATTTGAAGACCCTAAGGATTCGTCATCCCCGCCGTATCAGGTTTTACGGGCTCATCTGCTCTTGACGGAAGCATTGGAGCTTATGAGCAACGGCCATGCCAGCCATTCAAGTCTGGATTCATCAAGCCACATCCGACACGAGAATTTGACATTCGTGAACAACACTGCAAAAGTATTGGCCTATGCTCAATTCACAAATATTATAGACCATTGCTAATACAGGATCGTTATGCTCGCCAGAATCCTTTGCTGCCTGCTTTTTCCACTGCTCCTTGCAGCTACTTCCAGCAATGCCGCCGAGCAAAACAAACCGCTACCCTATGGCGTGTATCCTGACAGCCTGACGTACTATTATCTCTTCAAGGACAATTCCGGCGTCGTCGAGTATTTGAAATATCTCCAATCCGCACAAGTACTCGAACAAAAACCGGCCGTCGCCCCCAACATTCTTGGATTTCTTTCCGCCATCTTCTCCGAAAAACCCTCTCTGGCGTCATCCTGGGCCTCTTGCGCAGCTTTCTCCGGAAAGGCCAAGGACGTTGTCCAGCGGGCGCTATGGTTTTCAGGGAATACAAAGGTCATCTCGGATGTTTTCAAAGAATCCCCCGAATTCGCAAAAGAAAAGCCTCCTAGGTTCGAAAGCCTCACACCTAAAAAACCTGGGGGGCTGGACCTCTTCTGGGGAGCGTTCAACGCGTCTGGAAACAGCTATTTTGTGAGCAAGATCATCGATGTACTCGACAGAGAACGTAACCTCTCTGGAGACGAGAAACAGGATTACGCTACCCGTGCAGCGGCAATGTGGTCCCTGGAGAACTGCATGATGCGGCACGAGATGGTATATCGTACGGTAGTCAGGGAAGCACGCACAAGAACAGGGGAAACGAAAGAACGCCTTGATGCAATGATCTCCAGGTGCGCGACTCAATATAAACGGCTGCAAGCATCAGATGGTGAATTCTCTGCTGAAGTCTTCATGACGGACCAACAACAGGATGAAGAGTTCAACAAACCAAGCACAAAACAAATGAACTTCGCGCACAAAAGCAATGTGAAACCAGAAGAAAGATTCTCCGTTCATATTCTATTTTCCGGGATGAGCTTAGCAGACGATCTAAGCGCCGATGTCACGTATACCTTAAAGATCGAAGACCCAAATGGGAAAGTGAACTTTCCGGACACAGCAGGAAGAATCGCGGCGAAAGGTAAACTTGCATCTCGATTCATGCTGTACAATCCCCCAGGATACATCTCCTTATCTTTTAACAACAACGACATTCCTGGAACGTACAAGTTTACCGTAATGATCACAGACAATATTGGGAAGAAAACCCTTCGCCTTGAAAGAGAGATCACTTTGCTCCGCTCGTAGCACCGTCGCTTTCTTGGTTGTATTCTGGAGCGAAAGCCGAGAGCCATATGTTGGCTTGGTCCAAGATGTTGAAAACAACGCTGGGGCCAAAAGCATGCTTTCAAAAGAGTAACCCTGTCCTGCTGGACAATACATCCTGCTGGCCCTAGAGCGGTATGCTACTGCTGCAAAGCAAAGGAGACATCCGCGAACATGGCAAAAAGGGCTGCACTCTCACTGCTAGCTGTTCTCGTCCTGGCTGGTTCCCTCACTGGCTGCGCTGTCAACGTCCAACCCGGCCCACCGCCCTCTCAGCGGGTGATCATCCAGGCCCCGCCACCGCCACCGCCCCGCGAAGAGGTCATCGTGATGGCTCCCAGCCCACGTCATACCTGGGTTCCGGGGCACTGGGTCTGGCATGGTGAATGGGTATGGGAACCGGGCCACTGGTCCGTGAAACCCCACCCCCACGCCACCTGGGTGCCCGGGCACTGGGAACACCACCGGGGCGGCTGGTACTGGGTCAGCGGATACTGGCGCTAAAGAGAAAAACAAGAATCTGGAAAGCCCGGTCGCTTAGGCCGGGCTTTCATCCACCCGCGAGCTTGACCTTGAAGCCTAGCTTCGTGAGTTCCTGGAGCAAGGTGTCGCGATGGTCACCCTGGATCTCGATCACTCCGTCCTTTACGGCTCCGCCAGCCCCGCAGCGCTGTTTGAGCTGCTTGGCCAGCTTTTCGAGCTCCACCGCTGACAGAGAGAGTCCGGTGATCAGACTGACTCCCTTGCCCTTGCGTCCCTTGGTCTGGCGCATGATTCTGACAATGCCGTCGCTTTTCAGAGCGATCCTCTGGCTGTCACAGATGCAGCCTGCCACTGGCTTGCCGCACGTTGGGCAGGTCTTGCCGTGCTCG
The DNA here is from genome assembly GCA_016208105.1 of Desulfovibrio sp. Taxonomy (NCBI): domain Bacteria; kingdom Pseudomonadati; phylum Thermodesulfobacteriota; class Desulfovibrionia; order Desulfovibrionales; family Desulfovibrionaceae; genus Desulfovibrio; species Desulfovibrio sp. The sequence continues at coordinate 35,899 of JACQYS010000001.1, read as the reverse complement.
GTGGAGTAGACGGTGACGGAATCCTTGTTTTTCAACGACATGGCAACACTGGTCCCATTGAAATCGAACACGTCTGGTTACTTCGCGAAAACCTCGCCATTACTCGTCCCGATGAACCAATCCGGGGGTGAAGGCGGGCAGGCAGACGGCCACATACTCCGCGCCCCCGGGTTCGGGCGTGCTGTACTGGACCCATTCTCCTTTGGCTGCGATCACGGCTTGGCCTGGCTTGACCACTCTTTCACCTGAACGGGTCCGCACATGCAGCGCGCCGCGCAGAACCACGGAGTACTCGTCGAACTCCGGGGTCTGCCCCGGTTCGGACCATCCCTCGGGGCTCTTCATGCGGGCGATGCTGACGTGTGATGTACCGGAGTTGGCCTGTCCGACGAACTCCTCGATGATCTTAGGAGGGGCACCCGCCGCTTGAATTATCGCAGGGGACTCTATGAGATGCGCCATGGCACTACTCTCTTTTCATTTGGCGTGGTTCCGGGCTGGCTCCGTAATGGTTCGAGCACAATAATCCGCCACGGGTGCCCAGCCATGTGATGGACCGGTGAACCGCCGCAACAGCCGAGGAGGCTTTCACCTCCCCGGCCGGGTTATGCGGCAAACGGGCCTAGTAGCGGTAGTGGTCCGGCTTGAAGGGGCCCTTGGGGCTGATGCCCATGTACTTGGCCTGGGCCGGGGTCAGCTTTTCGAGCTTCACTTCCAGGCGCTCCAGATGCAGGCGGGCGACCTCCTCGTCCAGGAGCTTGGGCAGCGTGTACACGCCGACCTTGTACTTCTTCTGGGCCAGGTCGATCTGGGCCAGTGCCTGGTTGGTGAAGCTGTTGGACATCACGAAGCTGGGGTGGCCGGTGGCGCAGCCCAGGTTCACCAGCCGGCCCTCGGCCAGCACCAGGATGGAGCGCCCGGACTTCAAGGTCCACTTGTCCACCAGGGGCTTGATCTCCTCTTTTTTGCACTCCTTGGTGTTCTCCAGGTAATGCATGGCGATCTCGGAGTCGAAGTGGCCGATGTTGCAGATGATGGCCCCTTCGCGCATCTTTTCCATATGCGCGCCGGTGATGACGTCCGCGCAGCCAGTGGCGGTGACGAAGATGTCGCCCTGCTTGCACGCGTCAGCCATGGTGGTCACTTCGAAGCCTTCCATTGCCGCCTGCAGGGCGCAGATGGGGTCGATCTCGGTGACGAGCACGCGCGCACCGTAGCCCCGCATGGAGCTGGCGCAACCCTTGCCCACGTCGCCGTACCCGGCCACGACCACCACCTTGCCGGCCATCATCACGTCGGTGGCGCGCTTGATGCCGTCGGCCAGGGACTCGCGGCATCCGTAGAGGTTGTCGAACTTGGACTTGGTCACGGAGTCGTTGACGTTGATGGCCGGGAACAGGAGGTCGCCGTCCTTCATCATCTGGTAGAGACGGTGCACGCCGGTGGTGGTTTCCTCGGAAACGCCCTTGATCTTCTTGGCCCAGTTGGTGAAGCGGGTCTTGTCGGCCTTCACGGAAGCGGCCAGGCGCTCGATGATGATGGCGAATTCCTTGTTGTCCGTGGGCTTTTTCAGGATGCTCGGGTCCTTCTCAGCCTTGACGCCGTGGTGGATGAACAGGGTGGCGTCGCCGCCGTCATCCACGATGAGGTCCGGGCCGGACCCGTCAGGCCAGGTGAGCGCCATCTCGGTGCACCACCAGTAGTCCTCCAGGGTCTCGCCCTTCCAGGCGAACACGGCGGCGGTGCCGGCCTTGGCGATGGCCGCGGCGGCGTGGTCCTGGGTGGAGTAGATGTTGCAGCTGGCCCAGCGCAGGTCGGCGCCCAGCTCGTAGAGGGTCTCGATGAGCATGGCGGTCTGGATGGTCATGTGCAGGCTGCCGGCCACCTTCAGGCCCTTGAGGGGCTTTTTGGGGCCGTACTTGGCGCGCACCGCCATGAGGCCTGGCATCTCGTTCTCGGAGATGATCATCTCCTTGCGGCCCCATTCGGCCTGGGACATGTCGGCGACTTTGTACTTGAGCGACAGATCGAGCGGCTTCACTTTCATTTCGAATCCTCCATTAAGGGCCTGCGGGCGACGTATATGCCTACCTTCAGGCCCAGTTTGACGGGTTTTGTTTCCAACGTATCCAGGATCAGACCGGTCTGGTCAAGCCAGGCGGAAATTTCGTCCGGGTCGAAGCCGAGCCAGCGGTCCCCGAAGCGTTCGCGCATGAGCTCGCTTGCGTGCTTGAGGTAGTCCACCACCACCAGAGTTCCGCCCGGAGCCACCACCCGGCGGGCTTCCTTGAGGGCAGCCACCGGGTCGGACAGGTGGTGCAGAGTCAGGCTCAGCACTGCGGCCTGGGCCTCGGCGTCGGCCAGGGGCAGGTGCTCCAACTCACCCACCCGAAGGCTCGCGTCGTGAAGAGCCACCTTGCGCCGGGCCAGATCCAGCATGGCCGGGGAGGCGTCCACCCCTATGAGCCGGTCCGCCTTGGAGGCCAGAGCCAAGAGGAGTTCCCCCGGCCCGCAGCCAAGGTCGGCCATGGTGCCGCAGCGGGGCAGGCGCTCAAGGATCAGGCTGTCCAGGTCCAGATCGCCCAATACCTCTCGGCGCATGGCCTGCCAGTCCGGGGCGATGGAGTTGAAGAAGCGGCGGGTTTCGCTGTTGCGGGCGTCCAGGGCTTCCCGAGCCAGAGCCATATCCTTCTCGGGGCCGCAATTTTCGATGTATGGCTCGATGGCTGACAGCAACCCGGATTTCTCGGCTGAATAAAATACCCACAGACCGTCGCGCCTGGCCTTGAGCAGCCCCGACTCCACCAGGATTCGCAAATGGCGCGAAATCCTCGATTGGCCCATGCCCAGAACACCCACTATTTCGCCCACGTTCAGCTCAAAGCGAACCAGAAGACGAATGAGCCTGAGCCGGGTTTCGTCAGCCAAAGCCTTGAAAGCGGACAGGGACGGACAACCGCTCATCCAAGCCTCCCGGTGAGGACACGGTCAGCCAAAAGCCCCCCGGCCAAACCCCAGAAAGCCGAGCCGATGCCGAAAAAGCTTAAGCCCGACACCGTGATGAGAAGCGTGACCAGGGCGGCCTCGCGCCTGCTGGCGTCCTCCATGGCCTGGGTGAGCCCCGAGGCGATGGCCCCGAACAGGGCCAGGCCGGATACCACTGCGATCAGAGCCCCGGGCAGGGCTGTGAACACCCCCACCAGGGCAGCGCCGAATACGCCCACAGCCAAGTAACACGCCCCGCAGACCACGGCGGCCACATAGCGCCTGGACGGATCAACATGGGCCTCGGTCCCCGTACAGATAGCGGCGGTGATGGCCGCCAGGTTCACGCCGTGGCAGCCGAAGGGCGCCAAGAGTGTGGAGAAAAGACCGGTCAGGGCCACGATTGGCGTGGCCGGAGCATGGTAGCCGCTGGCGCGCATGACGCCCAGGCCAGTGGCGTTCTGCCCGGTCATGGTCACCAGAAAGAGCGGAAGCCCGAGCCCCATTATCGCCCCAAGCGTAAAGGACGGCATGGTCAGCACGGGAACGGCCAGGGAGGCGTCCACGGACGAAAAATCAAGCCCGCCTGTGATCCACGCCGTCACGAACCCGGCCGCGAGCGTGCAGACCATGGCGTAGCGGGGAGTCAGTCGCTTGGCCGCGAGGTAGGCGGCGATCATGGCACCGGCAAGAATCGGCGCGCTTTTCAAATATCCGAACACGTCCACCCCGAAGCGAAAGAGAATGCCCGCCAGCATGGCCGACACCACGGGGCCGGGTATTTTATCCATCATGGCCTGGAACATCCCACTGACCCCGAACACGGTGATGAGCGCTCCGGCCACAATGAACGCCCCGATCGCCTCCGGATAGGGATAGGCGGCCCAGCCAGCGGCCAGCAACGCCACCCCAGGAGTGGACCAGGCCGTGACCACCGGTTCGCGAAAGCGAAGCGACAGGTAGACTCCGGTGAGTCCGCTGCCTATACAGATCGCCCAGATCCAACTTCCGAGCTGAGCCGGAGAGAGCCCGGCCACGCTGGCTGCCTGAAAGATTATGGCCGCGGGGCCGCCAAAGGAAACAGCCACGGCTATCATCCCAGCCACAACGGCGCTGAGCGAGAAATCCCCAAACAAGGAGCGGTTCTTGAGCAATTGGTCCACTACGAATCTCTCTATCTTTATATCAACATATATTGATATAAAGAACTAGCGAGATTCCCACAGGGTGTCAACTCCCTTTCGGGTTCTCTTGGCGCCCACCGATCAATCAAAACCGCAGCGATCTGGCGTTTGGAGATGAGGCAAGCAAGAAGGCTGGTGGTGGATCAGACCCCATGATGGGAACTGCCGGGATCAAGAGCGATCCGAGAACGGAGCGGGCTAGCCCGTGGATGAGGCGTCACCCTCGCATGTGGCTGGCAGCGTGAAACAGAAGACGCTTCCCTTCTCTGCCCCGGGCTCCATCCAGATCTGCCCGCCGTGACGGGTGACTATATGGCGGCAGATGGCCAAGCCAAGGCCGGTACCTCTGGGTTTGTCCCTCAGGGTGTCCTTGCGTCCGTGCTGATGGAACTTGTCGAATATTTTCTCGGATTCCTCAGGGGCAATGCCAATTCCGGTGTCTTCCACACAGACAGCCACCATGCGCCCTTCGTCCGTGGGGCAGGCAGTCACCGAAACAAAGCCCGCTTCGGTGAACTTGAGGGCGTTGTCCAACAGGTTGATGAGCACCTGGAGAATTCGGTCCCTGTCGGCGCAGACCACCGGTAATACGCCCGGTATATCCACACGCAGAGACACCATCGGGCGGTATTCAAGCCTCCCCTGGACAGCCAGGACAGCGTCGCCAACTATTTCGGACAAGGATATGGGCTCGTCTCTCCAGGGCATCTTCCCGGATTCGATGCGCGAAAGGTCGAGCACGTCGTTTATGAGCCTGGTCAGGCGCTCGGATTCTTTCTCCACGATGGCCAGGTTGCGTAAAAGCCGCTCCGCCTTGGGGAACAAGATGCTCGAGGGGTCCTGGTTGAAATACTTTTCAAAATCCTTGGCGATGAGTTTGGCGAACCCCCGTATGGAGGTCAAAGGGGTCCTCAACTCGTGAGAAACCGAGGACAAGAAGGACGACTTGAGCCGTTCCAGTTCCCTGAGCTGCTTGTTGGCCTCCTCCATCTCGGCGACCTTGCGGAAAAGGGCCTTGGTGCGCACTTCCACCTTGGTCTCCAGGCGTTGGTTCAGCGCCTCCATGAGAATCTCGGCCTTCTTGCGCTGCCGGACTTCTGTCTCAAGCCTGGTCAGCGCTGTCTTAAGCTCCGAGGTCTTTTCCTCAATGAGGCGGTGCTGGGTGGCCCGGATTCGTTTCAATTCGAATTCGGAACTGACCAGCCTGCTCACCTTCTCTTCCAGGTTCGCGTTCATGTCCTGAATGCGCTGGTGCAGGAAGTGGCTTTCCAGGGCCTGGGCGGTATTGTTGAGGATGATGGACAGGATGGAGAGGGTGACCTCGGAAAGCCCTGGCGTAGGCTCCCTGAACTCGGCCACGAACATGCCCCTGGTGCGCGAAACCGTGGTGACCACGTGCAGAAGTCGCCTGGGCTCGTCCGCAACCGCCGGAGTGAGAACAGCTCGTTTTTCTCTGAGCGCGAAGGCGAAGGCGCCGTTTTCTATGCACTCCTTCGCGAATTCATCGAGCTTGGCCGCGGCTGAAGAAGGCACGCAATGTGTCATCTGGAAAGAAGAGTCGCTCTCATCCACAAGCATGATCCCCATGGAAGCGAAGGGGAGTAGCCCACCCACCCGCTCCAGGCAGAGATCGAGAATAGGCTGCGGCCCTTCGAGCCTGGCGAAACTCATTGAGAAATCGGAGAGTGCGGCGGCCTGATCTAGGGCACCCAAGGCAAGCAGTGTCGTCTCTTCCAGATGCTTGCGACTGGCACGTGCCCCTTCCATGGGCGCGGAGGGTTTTAAGATGTCAGTTCGGGACATTGCTTACAAAGATGGACTCAAGATGTGAAAACTGTTCCTCGACGCGTTCGTACACCGTGTCAGCAACACCGTGAGGAGCAAGGAGCATGCTGAACGCGGTCTGATCAAGGGGCATGATGATTGACTGGCCTCCGGAGCCGAAAAGAAGCGTTTCGGCCATGAAATCCGCTGCATGCACGATGGTCACGTCCTTGGGTTCCTGGGCGGTGAGCGGCTCGTGGTGATGCCCGGCCGCCTGCACAAGGCTTGCGGGGAGCTTCCAGCTGGCAAGCAAGGCCGCCCCGGCCGCGCCGTGATCCACACCCAGGATGCGGCGTTCGGCCGAGGTGAGGTAATCCCCGTCCACGCGTACCGCGGACAGAACCTGCCGGACATGCTCGGGAGCATGGAGAATAAAGAGCAGGAGGCCGACATCGTGCAGCAGTCCGGCCACGAAGTAGCGTTCCGTGTTGGGCAGCCCAAGAGCCGAGGCCAGGGCGCGGGCTCCGCAGGCGCAGGCCAGGCAGTGACGCCAAAAATCCTTGATATCCAGGAGGTCCTTGGGAATGCTCTTGAAAAGACCCATGACCGTAAGGCCCAGGGCAAGGGCGGAGAGTTGCTGCACGCCGATGACTGTCACGGCCCGGGAAATGGTTTCGATCCGCTGGGGGAAACCGTAGAGGGCGCTGTTGACCACCTTGAGCAGCTTGGCCGCAAGTCCCGGGTCGTTCTGGATGATATCCGCCACCTCCAGGGGAGAGGCACTGGGGTTGTCCATGGCCTGGGCCAAGCGGCCCAGCACCTCGGGCATGGCGCCCAGGGCGGGATTGGAAGCAGTCAAGGCTGTCAAGTCGATGGGGGGGAGGGATTCTTCGGACCGGGCTGGACCAGGCGCTCCGGATGGAGGGAGCTGAATCGGCACTCCGCTGTCAAGCAGGGAGGCGGTTCTCGCCACTGCGAGCTGAAACACCTCATGGATGAAGTGATTGTTAAGATCGTTCCGGGCGAGCCTGGCGGTTACAATGCCCCTGGCCTTGGCCACCAGTTCCTCGGACAAGTCTTCGCCCGGCACGTCAACCCCGCTCTCTCCTTCACCCTGGATTTCCACATCACCGATACCCCAGGCTTTGAGCACGCCGATGTAGCGGTCGTTCAGGCAGGTCCCGACGCTCATGAGCAAACGCCCGTTCACGTCCCGAACGGGGCTGGCCAGCAGTAAGCCGGGCCTGAGATCGCATACCCGCATGCACCACTCCGAAACATCTTGCGCCCAGGCGCCGGTTCAGATTCCATCACTCTCGCCAGCCGTTCAAGACCATTCCCGGCCCTTTTGTCAAGCAGCCGCACTTGGCGAGAAGCACGATACGCGCTAGGATATTCTCATGAACGACAAAGACATGCAAAGCCCTCTCGATCCCGCTGGGATAGAAAGAAAGAGTTTCGCGATAATCGATTCCGAAGTGCCTGAGCCCCGCCCTTTCCAGGATGGAGAGTGGGAGGTGGCCCGGAGGCTCATCCACACCTCCGCGGACTTTGAACTCCTGAAACTTCTGCGTTTTTCGCCCGATGCCGTCCATGCCGGAGTGTCGGCCCTGCGGTCCGGCGCGGTCATCGTCACTGACACGCGCATGTGCCAGGTCGGCATTCCGTCCCGACGGCTGGACGCCCTGGGCAGCCGCACCATGTGCTGGATGGACGATCCGGGCTTGGCCGCAAAGGCCAAGGAACTGGGAGTCACCCGGGCCAGGTTGGCCATGGACGAGGCCGTGCTCCTGCCGGGGCCTCTGGTTTTCGCCATCGGCAACGCACCCACAGCGCTCTTAAGGCTCCTGGAACTCATGGACCAAGGCAAGGTAAAACCGGAGCTGGTGGTCGGCATGCCCGTGGGGTTCGTCAACGCGGCTGAATCGAAAGACCTGCTCATGGAGCGAGACGACACCGCCTACATAAGCATCGTGGGCCGCAAGGGCGGCTCGGCCCTGGCCGCGGCCTGCGTGAACGCCCTGGCCGAGATGGCCCTGCACGCCACTGCGTACTGAGCCGCAAGGATCAAACTCAGTGGCATCCTGCTGAAATAAGGCTTGCGAGAGGCTTGATCCAGCGTTTCCCTAGACGTTGAAGAGGAAGTGCACCACGTCCCCGTCCTTGAACACGTATTCCTTGCCTTCCTGCCTGAGCACGCCAGCGGCCCGGCAGGCCGCTTCGTTGGCGTGGGACACATAGTCCTGGTAGGAGATCACCTCGGCCCTGATGAAGCCGCGTTCGAAATCCGTGTGGATCACGGACGCCGCCTTGGGCGCCTTCCAGCCCTGCTCAATGGTCCAGGCGCGGACTTCCTTGGGGCCGACCGTAAAATAGCTTATGAGGCCCAAGACCGAATATCCGGTGCGGATGACCTGATCCAGGCCCGAGCTCTCAACCCCGTAGGATTCCAGGAACTCCAGGCGCTCCTCGTCGGAGAGAGAGGCCATCTCCTCCTCCATCTTGGCCGAGACCTTCACCACCGGGGCATCCGTTTTGGCTGCGTACGCGCGCACAGCCTGCACCTGGGAACCGTCCTCGCTGAGTCCTGCTTCATCCACGTTGGCGCAATAGATAACAGGCTTGGCCGTTATTGGGCCCAGTTCGGCAAAAAGCTCGGCCATGGCGCCTTCGCCTGCCCCTTCCATGGTGGCGGCCGGCTTGCCCTCCATGAGATGAGCCAGGAGTTTTTCCGCCACAGCCAGTTTGGCCTGATGCTCCTTGCTCGCCCTGGCCTGTTTGCGCAGGCGGTCCATCCGGTTCTCCAGGACCTGGGCGTCCGCCAGAATGAGCTCGGTTTCGATGACCTCGATATCCGTCACCGGGTCCACCTTGCCGTGCACGTGCACCACGTCGTCGTCGTCGAAGCAGCGGACCACATGCAGGATGGCCTGGGTCTCGCGGATGTTGGCCAGAAACTTGTTGCCAAGCCCTTCTCCCTTGCTCGCTCCTCGGACCAGCCCGGCGATGTCGGTGAATTCCACCGTGGCCGGAATCGTCTTCTGGGGCTTGGCCATGTTGGTCAGCTTCTCCAGGCGTTCGTCTGGCACCGCCACGATGGCCTTGTTGGGCTCGATGGTGCAGAAGGGATAGTTGGCGGCCTGGGCGTTCTGGGCACGGGTGAGGGCATTGAACAGCGTGGACTTGCCGACGTTCGGTAGGCCGACGATTCCGATGGAAAGAGGCATGGGGCACCTTGGTTGCACGCCTTCACGGACTTTGGCGGCTGGCCTTGCGCCATGCCACCGGCTCACTCCGGGAAGGTTTGGGATTTCTGGCCGCACCGCGAACGCATGCGTCCCACGGAAGGCCGCTGGGCTTTACCGCGCCTTGGGCCGGGAGTCCAGCGTCGCCTGCTCCATGCGCTGCTTGGCTTGCCAGCCCGCCTTGGCTATAGTGCTCGTGTCTTGTCGCATCCGGAAAACCATGAGCAAAAACCTCTTCACCCTCTTCGCCATCCTTTTGGCCCTTGTCTTGGGGGCAGGGACCAGCCTCGCCCAGGACGTTCCCGGCGTGAGCCGTCCCATTATCGTGGGTGGCGACCGGGACTACCCGCCATACGAGTTTCTGGACAAGAACGGCCAGCCGGCCGGGTACAACGTGGACCTCACCCGGGCCATCGCCGAGGTCATGGGGATGCAGGTGGAATTCCGGCTCGGCGCCTGGGCCGAAGTGCGTACCGCCCTGTCCGAGGGCCGCGTGGACATCCTCCAGGGCATGTCCTACTCTGAGGAACGCCTTCAGGAAGTGGATTTCACCCCACCCCACACCATCGTCAACCACGCCATCTTCTCCCGGCGCGGCTCTGCCCAAGTGACTTCTTTGGAGGATATCAGAGGGTACTCCATCGCGCTGCACAAGGGCGGCATCATGCACGACACGATCCGCCTGATGGGCTTCGAGAAAGACCTGATCTTCAGCGACACCCCGGCGGACGCCCTGCGCCTGCTGGCCTCAGGCAAATGCGACTACGCCGTAACAGCCATGCTCCCAGGCATGTACATCCTCCGGGAGAACAAACTCGACAACCTCGAGGTGGTTTCCGGAACCGTGGCCACGGTTCGCTACGGCTTTGCGGTCAAAAAAGGCAATGACGTCCTTTTGGGCCGCTTCAGCGAAGGCCTGGCCATTCTGGACCAAACTGGAAAATACGAAGATATTCGGCGCAAGTGGCTGGGCGTGCTCGAAAACCGCCCACTCAAGTGGGACCAGGCACTCAAGTCCATCTCCACCGTTCTTTTGCCACTGCTTGCCCTGCTTGGAGGCACGGTCTTCTGGTCCCATACCCTGCGTAAAAAAGTCGCCGAGAGAACCAAATCTCTGAGCGACGCCCTGGAACAGCTCAACCGGAACCAGCAACAGCTGGTTCAGGCGGACAAGATGGCCGCGCTGGGCATTCTGGTGTCCGGCGTGGCCCATGAGATCAACAACCCAAACGGGCTCATTCTTCTCAACCTGCCCATGCTCAAGAAAGTCCAGGCGGACACGGCCAGAATCCTCGACGAACATCATGACGCCAATGGCCGATTCACCCTGGGCGGCATCCCCTACGACCGCATGCGCACCGAGTTGCCCGTCATGCTCGACGAGATGCTGGAAGGAGCGCAGCGCATCAAGCGTATCGTCAACGACCTGAAGGATTTCGCAAGGCTCGAAGAGGGCGCTGCCCGTGAGCCCGTGGATGTGAACGAAGCGGCCCGGAAGGCCCTTCGCCTTGTGGATGCGGTTATCCGCAAGGCCACGGATCGCTTCAGCGCCAGTTACGCCCAGGAATTGCCCAAGGTGTGGGGCAACTCCCAGCGCATCGAGCAGGTGGTCATCAATCTGGTTCTCAACGCCTGCCAAGCCCTGCCCGACCGGGACAAGGCCATTGAGGTCTCCACCCGGCACGAACCCGCATCCGGGTCCGTTCTTCTGGTCGTGCGCGACCAGGGCGTCGGCATCACACCCGAACACCTTCCCCACCTGACGGACCCGTTTTTCACCACCAAACGCGAAATCGGCGGCACGGGTCTTGGCCTTTCCGTCTCCGCTGGAATCGTCAAGGATTTGGGGGGGACTCTCGAGTTCTCAAGCTCCCCAGGGCATGGTGCCACGGTTACCCTTCGCCTTCCCGCGGTTAAGGAGGATGAACCAGCATGAACGGCGACTCCTATCCATCCTTCACGATTCTTTTGGTGGATGACGAACCCGCTTGGCTTCGTTCGCTAACCCTCACCCTGGAATCCTCGGCCGGGCTCACCAACATCATCACCTGCCAGAACAGTTCGGAGGTGTTGCCCCTGCTGGAGGAACGCAAAGTGGGCCTGGTGCTGCTGGATTTGACCATGCCCAAGCTCTCCGGCGAGGAGCTTCTTTCCCTCATTGGAGAACACCACCCGGATATCGCCTGCATCATCGTCAGCGGACTCAATCAACTGGAGAGCGCGGTCCGGTGCATGAAGCTCGGGGCCTACGACTATTTCGTCAAAACCGACGAGGAAGACAGGATTGTAAGCGGCGTTCAGCGAGCTGTACGAATGCTGGAATTGCGCGACGAGAACCGGCAGGCGCTCAGTCGCCTGGCTTCCGGCGGTCCGCTGAACCCCGAGGCTTTTTCGGGCATCATCACCCGCAGCCGCTCCATGCAGGCCATTTTCGCCTATATAGAGGCCGTGGCTCAAAGCCCTCAACCCCTTCTCATTACAGGAGAATCCGGCACGGGCAAGGAGAATCTTGTCCGAGCCGCCCACGGCTTGAGCGCCCGAAAAGGCCCTCTGATTTCGGTGAACGTGGCCGGGCTGGACGACGCCGTGTTCGCGGACACGCTGTTCGGCCATGTGCGGGGAGCGTTCACAGGAGCGGACACTCCACGCAAGGGTATGGTGGAAGAAGCGCACGGTGGAACGCTCCTGCTGGATGAGATCGGCGATTTAAGCATCCCGTCCCAGGTTAAGCTTTTACGCCTCATCCAAGAAGGCGAATTCTTCCCGCTGGGCTCCGACCAGCCCAAGAGGCTTACGGCCCGGGTCATCGTGGCAACGCACCAGAATCTGGCCGCCAAAGAGGCCTCCGGATCATTCCGCCGAGACCTCTACTACCGTTTGCGCACCCACCATGTTCACGTGCCCCCTCTTCGCGAACGCAAGGAGGACATCGAACCTCTGCTGAACCATTTTCTGGAGGAGGCTGCACAGGCCCTTGGCAAGCGAAAGCCCTCCCCGCCGAGGGAACTGGTTCAACGACTGAACGCCTACAGCTTTCCGGGCAACGTCCGGGAACTCCGGGCCATGGTTTTCGACGCCGTGAGCGTACACCGCGATCGCATGCTCTCCATGGACACCTTCAACAAGGCCATCGGACAAGCCGAATCCGAGGCAGTCCCGCTTCCTGTGAATCCCTTTTCCAGCTTCGAGCGGCTTCCCAGTTTCGCGGAAGCTGCCCAGTTTCTGGTGGACGAGGCGCTCAAACGTTCTGGTGGCAACCAGACATTGGCAGCAAGGCTTCTGGGCATATCGCAGCCCGCGCTGAGCAAGCGCCTAAAGCTCATGCGCCAGCCCGGAACCGCCTGAAAACCAGCTTGGCCGCTGTGGTCATCAAGACCGCACACGCAACGTAAAAAAAGGACGTCATGACCGCCCCTTCAGAATCCCCCGCGCCACTGCGGTGTTGCACCGTCCCGGTGCTGGCCGCCATTCTGGCCTGCCTCTTTCTTTGGGCAGCGCCTGCAGCCCGTGCTGCACTTATCGTGGAGGAGATGTCCCTCCCGGCTCAATTCGGCCCGAGTGGAGAGACCACACCGCTTGAGGCCGTCGTGGTCAGGCCCGGCGCTTCCGGACGCCACCCGCTGGTCGTTATCAGCCACGGCTCTCCCCGAAACAAGGACGACCGGCCAGGCATGACAGCCATCTCCAAGCTGCGCGAGGCCGAAGAATTCGCCCGCAGGGGATTCGTGGTTCTGCTCTTTTTACGCCGCGGCTTCGGCTCCTCGGCGGGAGGTTTCGTGGAAGGTGTCGGCTCGGGCAACAACCCCGACTATGCCGCCTCCGGGCGCAAGGCCGCCGAAGACATACGCGAGGCTATCCGGTTCATGAAGACCATGCCGTACGTGGATTCCGCCCGTATCGTCTGCGTGGGCCAATCCGCCGGAGGCCTCGCGACCGTAGCCCTGGCCGCCGACCCGCCGACAGGGGTGGTGGCCGCCATCAGCTTCGCGGGCGGCAAGGGGTCCACGGCCCCCGACGTGGTGCTCAAAGAGGAGAACCTCGTCAGCGCCTTTGCCCAATACGGCAGGACCGCGCGCATCCCAATGCTCTTCGTTTACTCCGAAAACGACCACTTCTTCGGCCCCAGGCTTTCGCGCGAACTATACGACGCCTTCACCAAAGCAGGTGGCAAGGCCGACTTCATCATGGCTCCGCCCTTCGGCGAAGACGGCCACACGCTGTTTTCGCGAAAGGGGATTCCGCAGTGGACCCCCTATGTTGATGCGTTTCTTGCCGCCCACGGGTTGAGGCTCATGCCCTCTCCGATGCCGATTGAACGGGCCAAGGCCCAGCCCCCCGCGAAGCTCGCCCAAAATGGCCGGGAGGCCTTCATGAACTATCTGGACGCCCCACCCCACAAAGCCTTCGTCATGGGAACCGACGGCCGCTTCGGATGGGCCTCAGGCAGACGCACCAGGGATGAGGCCCTTAGCAAAGCCATGGAGAATTGCCCGCGCAACGCCGACAAAAGCTGCGCGCCCGTCATGCTAGACGACCTGCCGCGATAGCGGATTGGTTCGGGCGGTGCCGGTGGGTTCGTGAGCCGCAAACACCCGGACAGATATTTCTGATCAAAAAAATCCATGCAGTATATCACTCTCAGGCTGCCTGAACCCCAATAACGTCTTGCATACCCATTCTGCGGGGAATACCTGGCAATCCATTGAAATAAAACACTTCCCCTTCGACAAGTTCGAACGGCCATAACATTTGCCATGACCGTTCGAGATCGCTCTCCCTCCCCAAGACGTATCAATCCGTATAATTCCATATAATTATAAAGAAATCGCGCTTTTGGCATCCTCCCTGCTTCGCAGATGCGGGCGAAACCACTGCCGGGAGAAACCCGAGCGTCTCGGTGGGCATCCCCTTCCCCTGTCAGGGGAGGAAGGGGGCGGCGTGGTCCGGGTCAACATGCAACGAGGAGGAGAAATGAAGCTTACCATCAAGGCTCTGATACCGGTGATAGTCGGGTTGGTGGTGTGGGCCATCCCGGCGCCGGCAGGATTGTCTTCAGGCGCATGGGCGTATTTCGCCGTGTTCGTGGGAGTTGTCGCCGCCTTGGTTCTCGAACCAATTCCCCCGGCCCTGGCGGGCATGGTGGGCGTGGTCATAGCGGCAGTATTCAAACTTGTTCCAGCCGCCCCCGGCAAAGAAGGCACTGCTGCTAGCGCCATCAACTGGGCCCTGGCCGGTTTTTCCAACAGCACAGTGTGGCTCATCTTCGGCGCGTTCATGTTCGCTTTGGGCTATGAAAAGACAGGACTCGGCAAACGCATCGCCCTCTCGCTGATCAAGGTCATGGGCAAGCGCGCTTTGGGCTTGGGCTATGCCGTGGCCCTGGCGGACCTCATTCTGGCCCCGTTCATGCCTTCCAATACGGCGCGTAGCGGTGGCACTCTCTACCCGATCATCAAAAACATCCCGCCGCTCTACGGCTCCACACCGGACAATAACCCCCGCGGTTTAGGCGCCTATCTCATGTGGACCGCCCTGGCCACCACCTGCGTCACGTCCTCCATGTTCCTCACCGCTCTGGCGCCCAACCTGCTGGCCCAGTCCCTAGTGGAAAAAACCGCCAAGGTGGCCCTGTCCTGGAACGACTGGTTCATGAGCTTTTTGCCAGTTGGTATTATTCTGTTCGCGATAACCCCTCTGCTGGCTTATGTACTCTACCCGCCTACCAAGAAATCCTCTGACGACGCTCCCATCTGGGCAGGAGCCGAGCTGGCAAAGCTTGGTTCTATCTCCCTAAAGGAGATCCTCATGGCTTGTCTCGCCGTGGGCGCCCTGCTTTCCTGGATATTCCTGGACAAGCAGGTGAACGGAACCACCGTGGCCCTGGCCGCCATCTGCGTCATGTGCCTGTGCAATGTGGTCAGCTGGGATGACGTCTTGGCCAACAAACAGGCCTGGAACGTGCTGGCCTGGTTCGCCACACTTGTCACCCTGGCCGAAGGCCTTTCCAAAACAGGTTTCCTGGATTGGTTCGCCAAGTCGGTTTCCGGCTCCATGCAGGGTCTTTCCCCCACCGCAACAATGCTCGGCCTGGTGGTGCTGTTCTTCCTCAGCCACTACATGTTCGCCAGTGTCACCGCACACGTTGCGGCCATGCTGCCGGTCATGCTCGCCGCGGCCATGGCCGTTCCCGGGCTCAACATCCCGCTGGTTTCAATGCTGCTGTGCTCTACGCTTGGCATCATGGGCATCATCACCCCTTATGGAACCGGCCCCTCCCCCATCTATTATGGATCGGGCTACATCAAGGGCAAGGAGTTCTGGGTTCTGGGCTTGGTGTTCGGCATGGTCTATCTGGGAGTGTTCCTCTTGGTCGGCTTCCCCTGGAATCTCGCCAGGGTGTAAACGGCGTAAGCCCATCCTCTTTGCGCCGCCCTGGCCCGGTTTGAGCGAACCGGGTCAGGGTCAGGCCGAAACCGGGTTCTTCTCCTGGCCGTCTCCGGCCCAATCCTCAAGGAGCATTGATGAGGACCATCCCAGCGCGGACCATAGTCGAGGAGGTGGCGGCCATGTGCATCGCGGCCAACCGCTGCCTTCCACCGGACATTCACCGGGCCTTCCTGCGTCATCTGGCCACGGAAACCCCCTTGGGCAAGGAGGCGCTGCGCCAGCTCATCGACAATGCCGAGCTCTCGGGCAATCTGGGACTGCCTCTGTGCCAGGATTGCGGCCTGGCTGTTTTTTTCGTGGAAAAGGGCGAGGATGTGAGCGTAACGGGCATGTCCCTCCGTCAGGCCATAAATGAGGGGATGGTCCGCGGATACCGCGATGGATTTTTGCGCAAATCCACCTGTGACCCTTTCAGCAGGGTGAACCGGGGCGACAACACTCCTGCGGTCATCCATTTCGACGTGGTTGCGGGTAACGGTTTACGGATCGTGATGAACGCCGAGGGAGCCAGTGCTGACAATGCCTCGCAGGTGGCCATGATGCCCCCGGATATGAGCTGGGAACACATCCGTGACTTCGTGGTCGGGTGCGTGTCCAGGGCCTGCCACGATGTTTGCGCCCCGGTGCTGGTTGGAATCGGAGTTGGCGGCAGTTTCGAGTTAGCCGCACTAAACGCCAAGAAGGCGTTGCTCCGCTCACTCGACGACGTCCACCCTGTCCCGAATGTGGCGCTCATGGAGGAAATGCTCATGGAAGCCCTCAACAAGCTCGGCACCGGCCCTCTTGGGCTTGGCGGCCGGACAACGTGCCTGGGCGTCAAGGTCCTGACCGCGCCCTGCCACCCAGCCTCCACCCCCTTGGCGGTCTACGTCCAGTGTCATTGCGCCAGACGCAGGGAAATCACTCTGTGATACGGCCGCACCGGCTCATCACCCCCCTTGCCAGAACAGATGTGCGGAACTTGCGCGCCGGAGACGTGGTCTACTTGACCGGAACGGTGTACGCCGCTCGCGAACAGGCCCACATGCGGCTGCTGGATGATCTGGATAAAGGCCTGCCTCCGCCTTTTGATCTGCAAGGGGCCGTCATCTACTACGTGGGGCCAAGCCCCATGACTCCCGACCGCCCCATTGGGGCCGCAGGACCCAGTTCCGCCAGCCGGATGGACCCTTTCGCTGAGCGGCTCCATTCCCTCGGGGTCCTGGGCACCATCGGCAAAGGGCGGCGCTCCCCAGCTGTGCGTCAGGCCCTCATAGACCATAAGGCCATCTACCTGGGTGCCACCGGTGGCGCAGGAGCCTTGCTCTCACTGCGTATCAGGCAAGCCACCCCCATCGCCTACCTTGATCTCGGTCCTGAAGCGGTTCATATGCTTGTGGTGGAGGACTTCCCGCTTGTCGTGCTCTACGACAGCCAAGGGGGGGACCTTCATGCGAACGCGGACCTGAACGCCGCCCTCTCCAGCTGATCCATTACTTTTCAAAGAAACACGAGCGGCTGGCGGTGATTTCTCCGTCCGCATCTGATAGAATGTCCTGAACCGTTTCCACTCTACGGAGGCAACCGCATGCTCAGGCGAGTATCCATCGCCGCCCGGCTCTTCGGACTGGTGGGTCTCGTGATTTTCTTTGCCGTGGCGGCGCTTGTCTGCGCCACTTTCATCTCCGTCAGGTTGGAGAAGGTCGTGGTGCACCACACCCAGGACACCATGCTCCAAGGGGAAAAAAGCAAACTCAAGGCCGCCGCGCATTCCATGGCTCTGACCCTCGGGGAAGCCCTGAAATTCGCCCGGAGCGACTACGAGAAAAAGGCGCTGGTAAGGGAGATCCTCAACCCGGTCCGCTTCGAGGACGACTCGTCGGGCTATTTTTTCGTCTACCAGGGAACCACCAACGTGGCCCTGCCTCCGCGCTCCGAGCTCGAAGGCAAGGATCTCAGTGACTTCGTGGACGCCAACGGCGTATACTACGTACGGGAGCTGGCACGTCAGGCAGGAGCCGGCGGCGGATACGTTCACTACGTATTCCCGAAACCATCAGGCCCGGAAGAGCGCAAGCTTTCGTATTCCGAGATGATCCCCGGAACGGACCTCTGGGTGGGAACGGGCGTGTACATCGACAACGTTGCCCGGGAAGAAGCGAAGATTGCGTCCGAGATTGGGGGGCTCTTCAGCAAGGCCGCAACCGTGTCGGCCGTGCTCTTCATTATTATGGTGGTGCTCCTGTGCGCTCTCTGCCTCGCCATCGCGCACAGTGTGGCCCGGCCACTTCTTGAAGCCACCAATGCTGCTGAACGCATCGCCGCGGGGGATTTCGACATCCGTCTGAGCGCTACCGGGAGTGACGAGGCCAGCCGCCTTCAGGCCGCGCTCATCAGCATGTCCGATGTCCTTCGCCAGAACATCAAGGAGATCCAGGCTCGCCGGGAGGAAGCGGAGGAAAAGGCCGCACTGGCCCAGCAAGCGCTTCTAGAAGCCCAGCGAGCCGGCCGCGAAGTGGTCGCCCAGGTGGCGCTGCGCATCGAGAGTTTGCAGAAAATCTCCTCCGCTGTGGCACACCAGCTCCGCAACCCAACCACCATCATCGGCGGACTGGCCGGGCTTCTCATGAAAAAGCCCAGCCTCAAGCAGCAATACCTGGAGTATCTGGACGGCATCATAGCCGCCGCCATGCGTATCGAGCGCATCACCGCAGCAGTGAAGGAATACAGCGCAATCCATCTGGCCCACCTGGCGGAAACGTCGGCCGGAGAGATTCTGTCCGAAGCGCACATGGCCGGTGAAGAAGCGGCCCGCAGCCTCGGCAGGAAGGTGACCTGGGAGGTCGAAGGCGGGGACCTTCCCGTTTTCGCGGACAAGAGCCTATTAGCCATGGCCCTTCGGGAAGTCGTGGTCAACGCGGTGGAAGCCTTGCCGGACACAGGAGGCACCGTGCGCCTTGAAGCCAAGAAAAGCGATACCGGCTGTGAGATCGCCGTGACCGATGACGGCCATGGTATCCCCGAAGCTGAACTTCAGTACGTGCTGGACCCTTTTTTCACCACCAAGGCTGTGGGTGTGGGCATGGGACTAACCAAAGCCCACCGGGCCGTGCAGGAACATGGCGGGACAATGGAAGTCCAGAGCGTGCCGGCCCAAGGGACGACTGTTACCCTGATCCTGCCCGCCATGTAAGAATAGACGCCTGAGCAGTGCCCTCCAGACGGCCTACTCCCCCTTGATCGGCTTGCCCTGCAGGTAGTCCTTGCCAAGATACTGCACCATCTCGGGGTCTGAAAGCAGCATGCTCAAGGACTCGGACAACACGTCGTTTATGAACTTGGCGTTGGCGTTCTCGTCCGGGGCGGTGACCAGCTCCTTCTCCTGGCTCACCGGGAACGAGCCTTCCCAGGTGCCAGGCCCGTTGACCACGCGCGCGGACAGGACGCACTTGGCGGAAATCTTGCGGGTGACCGTCAGACTCTGGGCCGAGTACTGCAATTCACGCAGGGTGATCACCAGGGAAAGCGGAGCGCCGTCCTTGTAGGGGGCGGGCTTGAAGCCCAGTTCCGAGAGGGTGCGTTCGGTGGCCTGTCCCAGGCTCTTGGTCAGGTCTCCTTCCACGGTGATGGGCGCGGTTCTGGAACCGTCCGTGTTGCGGTAGCCTATGATCTTGTCGCCGCGGGCGTCGACCACCTTCAGGGCCACTGTTTTTCCCTTGCCCACGTTGCCTGTGGGGGCCTTCACTTGGGGAACCAGGCTCACGCTCTGCGGAGGCACAGCGGAACAGCCTGCAAGAATAGCAAACGAAACAAGCACCGCGAAGGTGGCAAGAAAACGCTTCATCACTCTTCCTCCTTCATCTTGGCGGTAAGAGCCCACATGGCTTCCACCAATTCCTCCAGCCCATTGCCGTGTTTGGCGGAAATGAACCGGATGTCCAGGCCCCGCTCCCTGGCCGCGGATTTGAGTTCCTCAAGCCGCTCCGGGGAGAGGGTGTCTATCTTGTTCACGGCGCGCAATTGCGGCCGTTTGGCCAACTCGGGATCGTAGAGGACGAGTTCGTCGTCCACCAGGCTAAACCCAGCGAAGGGGTCATCCCCGCTTGTTTCCTCGGCTGCCAGCAGATGCACGAGCGCCCGGGTGCGGGAGACGTGTTTCAAGAAGTCGTGCCCCAGGCCCTGGCCCTCGTGCGCTCCCTCGATCAGGCCCGGGATGTCGGCGGCAACCAGCTGCAGGCCGTCCTCGCCCATGATGACGCCCAGGTTCGGGGTCAGGGTGGTGAAGGGATAGGGAGCGATTTTCGGCTTTGCCGCGGACACGGCTGATATGAGCGTGGACTTGCCAGCGTTGGGCAACCCGATGATGCCGATCTCGGCCAGCAGGCGAAGTTCCAGGCGCAGGCGCTTTTCCTCGCCCGGCTCGCCTGGCTGCGCGAAGCGCGGAGCCCGGTTGGTGGAGGTCTTGAAGTGCATGTTGCCCTTGCCCCCCCTGCCGCCCTCGGCCGCCACCCATTCCTGGCCGATGTCGGTCAGGTCCGCGGCCAGACGCTCACCGTCCTCGCTCAACTCGTAGACCAGGGTTCCCCTGGGCACTTCCACCACCAGATCATCGGCGTTCTTGCCGTTGCACTGGCTGCCCAGGCCCATTTGGCCGTTCTTGGCCGCATAGCGGCGCTTGAGGCGCAGGTCGTACAGGGTGAGCAGGCTTGGGGAAACGCGAAAGATCACGTCGCCTCCCTTGCCGCCGTCCCCGCCGTTGGGACCGCCGAAGGGGATGAACTTCTCGCGCCTAAAGGCCACGCATCCCCGGCCGCCCTTTCCGGACTCGACCGTTATTATTGCTTCGTCCACGAATCGCATTGTTATGAACCTCTTTACCGAAGCTGGTGGCGATACGGCGCTTGGCCCGCTGCGTCAAGGCTTCGGTCCGCCACCGGGAGGTTTTTTCCCCATAAGCGCCAGGGCCACGAACAATATCGCGACCACAATCCCTATAAGCACGGGAGAATCCGCGTCCATTGGCCTTCCTAGTCCCCTGGTGAAACCAAGTCAAACCAGCTCGGGTGGCGCCCCGTGGCCCTTCGTGCTATATGCCGACCATGCGCAACACCATCATACTCTGCGTGACCATGGCCGCGCTTGGAGTTTTCGCTGCCTGGCTGCACGCCCAACCCGGCAAAGCCTTCAACACCGTGCAGATGGCAATGGACCGCGACGATGCGGCCATGCTCGCCCCGTGCCTGGACTTGGCGGCGCTTCGCTCCAACATCAAGAACCGCGAGGCGGCAAAGCTGTCCGGAGGAATACCCAAAGAGGGTGTGCCGGGATTGCTGGGGCTTATCGGCCAGGCACTGGCCGACTCGGTTGTCGGCGCCCTGGCGCAAGGTATGGCCACGCCCGAGACCATTCTGGCCATGTTGCGCGGCGCGGCTGCCACTGCTCCGGAGCTGCCAGGCAAGTCTCCCCGTACACCGGCCGAGCGGCTTTTCGGGCAGGCCAAGACCGAACTGATCGGGTTCGACCGGTACGTGGTCACCACCCCCATGCGCGGCAATTCCGTTCTCCGGCTTGTTTTTTCTCGCCAGGGTACGAAATGGCTGCTCAGCGACTTCGAGGTCACCACGGCCTCACCCGCAAGCATCTAACCCAAAGACACTTTACGGAGAATACATGGCCAAACGGATCGTCTTCATACACGGCAGCCCGCGAAAGAAAGGCAACACCCGCGCCCTGGCCCGGGTGGCCATGGGGGTTCTGGCCGAGATGGGAGTGGAGTCCGGCGAGATTGACGTGGCCAGGCTTGAATTCAAGCACCCCGGATGCATCGCCTGCTACAAATGCCAGGCGAGCGAAGGGTTCGGCTGCCACGTGGACGACGGCCTGGCCCGGGCCATGGCCACACTGCCTGAGTATGACGCCATCGTGCTGGCCACGCCGGTTTACTGGTTCAGCTACCCGGCCCAGGCCAAGATGTTCATCGACCGCATGTTCAGCATGATAAAGTTCGGGGAAAACCACGAGATTCTTTCGCCGCTCAAGGGCAAGCCCCTGGCGCTTTTGGCCACCGGGGGCGGCACGGTGGAGGAGAACCTGGAAGTCCTTGAGACCCAGTGGTCCATCCCGGCCAAACGCATCGGAACGCCGTTTTTGTCCTGCTTATTTCCGCTGTGCCACTATCCTCCAGGGGATGTGGTGAAAGATGCTGATGCTGTGGCCAAAGCTGAGAAGTTCGGCCGGCAGTTGGGAGAGTTGGTCAAGAAGTAGCTGGGAGTAGAGAGGGAACTGCACCAATCTACCTGACATATCACCATAGAAAAACCCCGGGAAATCCCGGGGTTTTTCTGTTGCAACTGTGTCCCTTGGGCTTGCGCCTTGACTTATTCTTCCTTCGCCTTCTTGTGTTCCGCGATCACCTTCTCGGCCACCGGAGGCGGAGCGTCCTCATAGTGGTCGAAGGCCATGGTGAATGCCCCCTGGCCGCCGGTCATGGAGCCAAGCGTCTTTGCGTATTCCTGCATTTCGCTCATGGGCACGTGGGCCTGCACTTCCGTGACGCCTCCAGTGGAATCCGACCCGAGCACCTTGCCCCGGCGGCTGGAGAGATCGCCGATCACGTCGCCCATGAAATTGTCCGGAATGGAGACGCTCACCAGGGCGATGGGCTCCAAAAGCACCACCTTGAGCTTCTCGCAAGCCGCCTTGAATGCCAGGGACCCGGCTATCTTGAAGGCCATTTCCGAGGAATCCACCGTGTGGAAGGAGCCGTCGTACAGTTCCACCTTGAAGTCCACCATGGGGTAGCCGGCCACTACGCCGCGCGCTGCCGCCTCCTGCACACCCTTGTCCACAGCGGGAATGTACTGCCGGGGGATGGAGCCACCCACGATTGCGTCCTTGAACTCGTAGCCTTCGCCTCGCCCCTTGCCTTCCATCCTGATCCAGCAGTCGCCGAACTGGCCACGGCCGCCGGTCTGCTTCTTGTGGCGTCCCTGGACCTCGGCCTTGCCCCGCACGGTTTCACGATAAGGAATGGTTGGAGCCTTGAGAACCGGGCTGACCTTGAAACGGCGCTTGGCCCTTTCCACCGCGCACTCAATGTGGGACTGCCCCATGCCGGAGAGCAGCATGTCGCCGGTTTCCTCGTTGCGGGTGAGGCGCAAGGTGATGTCTTCGTCCAACAGCTTGGACATGCCCTGGAAGACCTTGTCCTCGTCGCCCTTCTCGGCCGGAGCCAGGGCGTAGGAAATCATGGGTTCGGGCAGTTTGGGTTTGAGCATGACGAAGGGTTTCTTTTCGTCGCACAAGGTGTCCCCGGTTTTCGTTTCCTTCAGCTTGGCCACGGCGATGATGGCTCCTGGGCCCACGGGTTCCTTGCAGGGATGGGTCTCCTTGCCCGTCATGAAGAGGATGCCACCGAAACGTTCCTTGGCGTCGGACCGGGGGTTTAAGAGCGCGGCGTCCGGGGTCACGGTGCCGGAGAGCACGCGCATAATTGAAAGCTGGCCCGCGAACTGGTCGAAAAGAGTCTTGAACACAAAGCAAGCTGGGGGGCCATCCGGGGAGACCTTGAGAAGGGAGCCGTCAGCGCCTTCCACGCTCTTTTCGCCCACCGGGGTGTCCAGGGGCGAGGGGAAGAAGAGCTGCGCGGCGTCCAGAATGCGCTGGCCGCCCATGCATTTGAGCCCCGAAGCCACCATCACGGGATACAACTCGGCGCAGACCACGGCCTTTCTGGTGGCAGATACCAAGTCGTCCAGGGTCACGCTGGCGGGATCTTCCAGGTAGCGCTCCATGAGGGTTTCGTCACACACTGCGATCTCTTCCATCATGGATTCGCGCAGCCCCTCGACCTCGTCCTTCATGTCAGCCGGTATGGCGATCTCGCTCACCTTGCCAGAGGCGTCAAAGGCGTAGGCCTTGTTCTCGACGATATTCACCACGCCCTTGAAGTCTTCGGCCTTGCCGATGGGAATATTCTGAAGGAAGGGCTTCACGCCGAGCTGGTTCTTGATGCCATTTAAGGCCGTCTCGTAGTCGGCCCGGTCGCGGTCCATCTTGGTGATGAGAAATATCGTGGGCAGGCGGAATTTGGAGACCTCCTGCCAAAGCTTCCTGGTCAGGGGCTTTACTCCGTCCACCGCGTCCACCACGAAAATCACGGCGTCCACGCTAGCCAGGATGTAGCCAAGGTCTCCGTTGAAGGACAAATCACCCGGCGTGTCGATGAGGAAGTGGCGATTCTTGTTCCACTGGAAGGTGGCGAAGCCGGGCTGCACTGAGCCACGGCGTTTGATCTCTTCAGGCTCGTAATCCAGGGCGGTGGTGCCGTCCTCGATCTTCCCCAGCCGCTGGGTGGCCCCGGCAACTAGAAGAAGCATTTCGGCCACGGTGGTTTTGCCGCAACCGCCGTGGCCGATGAGAGCGTAGGTCCGCTGATTTTTCAGAACGTCAAGCATGCCAGTCTCCCGTGGTATCCTTTAGAGGTTGAGCCTCGATAGCCTAGGACTGCCGTACGCCACCGCCTTCAGGGCGGATAATTCCACTCACATGCCTGCCTTTGTAACGAGAACGCCACCAGCCTGCAACCGTCAGTGAGGCTTAAGGCGCGAAGTTTCCCGGGGTTGCGTCCCGTCCGCAAACCTGTAAGAAATCCCGAAGCGTTGACCTGTGGAGTGTATCGGACGAACCGCACCACGGAGGCGGCCCATGATCGACTACTCCGAGTCTCTGGAGCGTCTGGAAAAGGCGCTCGGCGAGCAGTACCGGCAGTCCGGGTTCATACTCGGCACCCCTGGCACCTCGCTGGCCTGCAAGGTGGACCCTTTCTACTACTTGGCCATCCAGCCGGGATTCATCAAGTACTTGAGCCGTTGGGCGGGCATGTTCCCGGAGAATGTGGTAGCCACCCTGGTGAAGACAGGCAACATGCTCTCGGATGCCACACACGCCGTGTATACTCTTCCCTTGCATGTCTTCGAAGATGGAACTGATGAAGTTGTGAGCGTGGGCGCCAGCTTCATTCTGGCCTCTTTCATTGACAGAGCACTGTCGCTGCATGGGGGCACGGACAGCCCGCAACCCGTCTCCGGCCTCAAAATCCTAGAAACCGACAGGGCCGCGACGGATTTCCTTTTCGAAGGCAAGACCCCGCTCCAGGCCTTGGCCTTCGGCAAACCCTAAGCAGAGGTAGCGATGAGCAAGGTTCTCGTCATTCTTTTCCCGCTTTTCTTGACGGCATGCTCCATGATGGGTTTCGGCGACACCCCCAACCAGCTTGAAATCGTTGAGTACGGCATCTTCAAAAACAGCACTCTGGTAAAGCAGACCAACGGAATCCCCAGGGAAATGGGCGTTTCCTTCGGCTTCCGCTTCAAGGTGAAAGATGCCAAGGCCGGCCCCATGAAAGCCAGGATCGTCACCGCCACTCCTGGCCTGCTCGACCCCTCCAAGCCGAAAACCCAAATGGACTACGTCACCGAGGTTACCATTCAGCACGGCCAGACATACGACGTCATCTTCACCTTCTCCGAACCGTGGGAGATGGTTGCTGGCCACTGGGAACTCAAGGTGGAAACGCAGAAGGGGGAAATTCTCTCCCAAACGTTTGAAATCTACAAACCCAATTCGTAATAATCATGAGCGAAAAAACTTCCATTGTTGTCCTCGACGGCGCAACCCTCAACCCCGGCGACAACCCCTGGGACGAGGTGGCCGCCCTGGGCCGGTTCACCCTGTACGACCGCACCCCGGCGGAACTCACCGTGGAAAGGGCCAAGGGGGCGCGGATCGTCGTCACCAACAAGACCCGCCTCACGGCTGAGGTTCTTGGCCAGCTTGAATCGTGTGAATTCATTACCGTTCTGGCCACCGGCTACGACGTTGTCGACGTGGCCTTTGCTGGCAAACGCGGCATTCCGGTTTCCAACGTGCCGGGCTATGGGTACGAGTCCGTGGCCCAGTTCGTCATTGCCCAGCTCCTTGCCCTGGTCCGGCGTGTTGAGCTGCACGACAGGCTTGTGCGCGCGGGCGAGTGGAACAAACGCGGTGAGTTCACTTTTTGGGACACCCCGCAGGTGGAACTGGCCGGCAAGACCTTGGGCGTGGTGGGCTTTGGGGGCATAGGAAAGCGTGTGGCTGAACTGGCCCTGGCCTTCGGCATGAGGGTGGTCGCCTTCGCGCCAAGACCCAAGGAGCCGCTGGCATCCCCTGACTTCGCCTTTACGAGCAGCGAAGAGCTTTTCAGGCGAGCCGACGTGGTCACTCTCCATTGCCCCCTGACAGCAAGCAACGACGGATTCGTGAACGCCAGTCTTCTTGGGCTCATGAAACCCGGCAGCTACCTCATCAACACCGCACGTGGCAGGCTTATCAACGAAGCTGACCTCGCCGGCGCCCTGAACTCCGGTCATTTGGCCGGAGCCGCCCTGGACGTTCTTGCCGTGGAGCCCCCAGACAGCACAAATCCGCTGCTTACGGCCAAGAACTGCCTCATCACACCACATATGGCCTGGGCATCGCTTACTGCCAGAAAACGCCTCATGAGCATGTCAGCCGCTAACATCCGGGGATTTTTGAAAGGCCAGTTTCAGAATGTGGTCAATGCGGATTTCCTGACGGAAACGGCCTGAGGGTCACGCGGAGAATGAGCGTTCCAGGCAGTCAGGCGGTTGTCATCTCCTGCTGGAGAATTTTGAGCCATCTCTCCTAAAAATCAGTGAGCCGGCCTGAAGACTGTCCAGGTCGGCTCACATGTTTGACGGCGCACCCGCTCGTTAAACCTTTCCTTTGACCATCATCCCCTTGGCGATCATGCCACCTTCGAGGACCTTGGTCTGGAAATCGTAATCCGAGTTCTTGCCCGATGACCCAAAAGGGTCGGAATTCATGTAATCAAGGGTGGTCTTCACCACCGCCGCTCCGAATTCCTGTTTGGCAGCCTTCTTATCCATGCTTGATTGCAGGCTGCTCATACCGGATATGCCGGATATACCCGACATCCCGCTGTTGTCGATAGCCATAGCCACCTCCCCTGAAGACGGTTTGCGCCGTGTCGAATCTTTTATCGGCGCAAACCGGGTAATCTTTAGGGTGGTGCCGAGAATTATTTCACATCTTCAACCGGATATTTGGCTCCCTTCCAGGCGTAGATGCCGCCGGGAAAGCGTACCACATTGGTGTAACCCAGTTTTTTGGCCCAGAGAGCCCCGTTGTGGCTGCGAGTGCATTTGACGAAACCACAATAGAACACGATGAGCTTATTCTTGTCTGGTCCGAGGAGTATTTCGAAATCCTGAGGGCTTTTGCCACCCGTTTTTGCGGTGTCCCACTGTTCCATAGGTTCGATGGGAAATTCAAAAGACACCGCCCCAGGGACATGCTCTTTCTTGAAACTGGCCTCAAAAGGCATGGTGTCCACCACCAGCAGAGGTTTCTTCTCATCAAGCATTTTCTTAAGTTCCTCGACCGTGGCCAGTGGGTAGCCGCCAGCCGTGGTTTCCCGGGCGAGCTTCACCGAGAGGGCTTCCTTGTCCACCTCTTCCTCGAACATGTCCTTGGCAAAAGCTCCCGCGGCGGTTGAGGCCAGGAGAGACACGCCCACAAGAAGGGCCAGATAAAACCGGAACACCATTGAAAACCTCCTAGATATGGGACCTCAGTTTAGCGCTCGCGACAAACCGTCCGCGCCTCCCGCTCTTCACGTTCCACCAGTACAAATAAGCAACCGCCGCGCACATGGCCGAATCGCGCCACAAGGCCTGGCGGATGGAACCGAACGCCTCGCGTTCTGGGTCAGAGGGGCCGTAACAACCGCAGTCGATATCCAACCCCATGCCCAGGGCGTAAACGAGAACTGATATAAAGATGACCAGAAGGCCGGCCGTGAGAGTCAGCCCTCCGCGAACCTCGAAAAACAGTAATAACGCGGCAAGTATCTCCAAGCAGGGAAGGACCAGGGAAAGCGGCTCGACAACAGAGGCCGGCAGGACACCGAATGCCTTGATGGTCACGGCGAATACCTCAGGCCGGGCGAGCTTGATAGCGCCCGCGACCAGAAAGGCTACGGCCAAGCCTGTTCGAGCCAGATGGTAGAAAAGGTTGCCCATATCGCTCCCGGAGATTTTTTTGTTTATACAACGGGAGTGCCCTCTCTATCCAATCGCTTGTCACGATTGCGAGCGGATGCTGCTATCGATGTTCCCTATGGCACCTACAGGAAGAACGGATTAACAGGTAAGGAATGGCAGCTGGGGTACCCGCAAACATCTAAAAATCAGTAAACACAGGAAGATGCGCATCAACAATACCCATCATCTCTTTTTTTAGACTTCACTATGTTGTGAACTTACGGAAAATTATCCCCTATTTATGTCCTTATCCACAACGACACAGGGCACGCACATCGTCCTAAAAACCGGGCATTGCGAGGCGGGCTTCATTCTGGCATGGTGCGCGCGTCTTATGATCCGACAAGGATGCACCATGCCTTCTCCAACAAAAAAAAACTCCTTTTGGCTTTCCGCCACCAAGGCCCAGGCCCGCGACACCGGGCTCGCTCTGGTGCTCATCTGCCTCCTGGTGGCCTGGTTTACCGGACGCAAGGACGCCCTGGGATACGGCATAGCTCTGCTCGTACTGGACATGACCTGGTCCTCGGCGTTCAAGCCTGCCGCCAAGCTGTGGTTCGCTTTTTCCCATATCCTCGGCACGGTGATGTCCAAGATTCTTCTCTCAGTCGTCTTTTTTACCGTGCTGACGCCTGTTGGACTCTTTCGGCGCCTCCTGGGCAAAGACCCCATGCAGACGCAGGGATTCAAAAAGAACGCCGCTAGCGTGTTCCGAGTGCGTGACCATCTGTTTTCCAGCAAAGACATCGAAACCCCTTATTAGGTGACACCATTATGAGCTTCCTCGGCGATCTGTGGGGCTTTCTCAAAGTCCGCAAGAAATTCTGGCTGCTTCCCATCATTCTGGTGCTTCTGCTCTTCGGCGTGCTCATCGTGCTGACCAGCGGTTCGGCCATCGCACCCTTCATCTACACGCTCTTTTAGGACTGGAACATGCCCGAGGCCATTCTTGGCATCTCCGCCTACTACCACGATTCAGCGGCCGCCCTGATCATGGACGGCCGCATCGTGGCCGCAGCCCACGAAGAACGCTTCACCCGCAAGAAGCACGACCCGTCCTTTCCGACCAACGCGGCGTCCTACTGTTTGGCCGAAGCGGGCCTTTCCCTGCGGGACTTGGCCGGGGTGGCTTTTTACGACAAGCCGTTTCTGAAGTTCGAACGTCTACTCGAAACATACCACGGTTTCGCCCCCTCGGGCCTTAAGAGCTTCCTTTCCGCCATGCCGGTTTGGATCAAGGAAAAGCTCTTCATGGGCAAGATGCTGGCCGACGAGTTCGTTAAACTGGGGCCGGGCAAACCAAAGGTGCTCTTCCCCGAACACCACCTCTCCCACGCTGCCAGTGCCTTCTACCCCTCGCCCTTCGAGGAAGCGGCCATCCTGACCATCGACGGCGTGGGCGAATGGGCAACCACCACCATCGGGCACGGCAAGGGAAAGGACATCACCTTCCTGCGCGAGCTGGATTTCCCCCACTCCCTGGGCCTCCTCTATTCCGCATTCACCTATTATTGCGGCTTCAAGGTGAATTCCGGAGAATACAAGCTCATGGGCCTTGCTCCCTACGGCAATCCCGATTCTCCGCGAGTAGAGGATTATAAGCGAAAGATACTTGACGAGTTGGTGGACCTGCGCCCGGACGGGTCGCTGCTCCTCAACATGCGCTACTTCACTTACGCCACCGGGCTTCGGATGTGCAACGAAGCAGCCTGGGAGCATCTTTTCGATCTTCCCAAGCGCCCGGCTGAGTCCGACCTTTCCCAGGAATACATGGACATGGCCCTGGCCATCCAGCAGGTCACGGAGGACGTGGTCATGCGCTTAGCCGAGACGGCCAAAGAACTCACTGGCGCCGAGTACCTCACCATGGCCGGCGGCGTGTCGCTCAACTGCGTGGCCAACGGCAAGCTTCTGCGGCGCGGCCTCTTCAAAGACATCTGGATTCAGCCCGCGGCCGGCGATGCGGGCGGTGCGCTGGGCGCGGCCCTGGCTGCCTGGCACATCTGGAAAGGCGCGGAGCGCAGCCCCGGCCCCAAGGATTCCATGCAGGGCGCCTACCTAGGCCCCGAGTTCTCTTATACCGACATCAAGCGCGTGGCTGCCAGGCACCACGCTCCCTTCAAACATTTCGAAGAGTTCGACGACCTCAGTAAAACTGTTTGCGATCTTCTGGCCCAGGGCAACGTGGTGGGCTGGTTCCAGGGGCGCATGGAGTACGGCCCGCGTGCTCTCGGCAACCGCACCATCCTGGGTGATCCACGAAACCCGGAGATGCAGAAGAAGCTCAACTTAAAGATCAAATACCGGGAAGGCTTCCGTCCCTTCGCCCCTTCGGTCATGGAAGAAGCCATAAGCGAATACTTCGATATCGACCGCCCTTCCCCGTACATGCTGCTGGTTGCCCCCGTGCGGGAATCCCATCAAATGCCCCTGCCCGAGGGCTACAACTCCCTGGGTATGTGGGACCGCCTGTACGTTCAGCGCTCAGACATTCCGGCCATCACTCACGTGGACTATTCGGCCCGCATCCAGAGCGTTGGAAAGGACGTCAACCCCCGCTACTGGCAGCTCATCGACACCTTCCGCCAGACCCAGGGGTGCGCTGTCATCGTCAACACCAGCTTCAACGTGCGCGGCGAGCCCATCGTGTGTTCCCCTGCCGATGCCTACCGCTGCTTCATGCGCACTGAGATGGACTATCTGGTCATGGGGGACTGTCTGTTCGCCAAAGCAGAGCAACCTGCCCTGCCCGATGACGGCGACTGGATGAGTGAATACGAGCTGGATTAGCGGGCACGAAACGTGCATAGATCTGGCAATATGATCAAATCCGTCATATCCGCCCTGCTGCTGGCACTTCTCCTGGCCGTCGGCCCAGCCCATGCCATCGACAACGAAGCAGTGATGCGCTGTCTGCTTCGTGAGGTTCTCGCGACCCTGACGTGCAAAACCATAGACGAATTCCGTTTCGTGGGAAAACGAGACGAAGTGTATGTTTTTAACTCCTACTACGCCGCGAAATTCACCGAGTTCTACTGTCAAGTATTCGACAAGGACGTGGTAATCACCAGCAAGGCGTGGCAGGGGAACATGGGATCAGCCAGAATACGGTATGAGTCCCAACCCGGTTGTATTTCCGCGTCTGTGAATTCACCCTGGTCGGAATGCCGGATGCCGAAAACCGTACAATGCTGCGGCGCGGACTAGATTCCCCTTCACTCATCCTTCCAGTTGATGCCTCGGCTGAACGCGTAGATCACTGCCGCACCGATCAGTGGAAACAGCGGCCAGTAGAGCTCCAGATAAGCAAATCCGCTTGCCGCAGCCAGAACAATCACCGCCACGGTCCAGGCTTCGACGTGTTTACGAATTTTCTTCCGGGACGCAGGCCCCGGTTCCCTGAGCATTGCGATGGGGGCATAGCCGTTCGCCCCGTTTCCATTCCTCAACTGTTTCCAGCCTGACTGAAGCTTATGCCCGCACACCAAGCAGTTCATTGCTTCGTCGGGATTTTCCTGGCCGCATTTGTTGCAAATCATTTTGTGCCGCGTTGACAAATTACGCCCGGACCATAACATTGCTCCGGGCAGATGCTGCTACCTACAGCCACCGCGCTCAGCGGGCAACCAGAAAGCGAGACTCCATGACACCCAGCAACACTGTTATCCCCGTCTACCTGGATTTGGTCCCCTGCCACGGGTGCGGAGCCTGCGCTGAAGTCGCGCCCGAACTCTTCGGGATGGACCAGAACGTCGAACGCCCCTTTCTGAAAATGCCGGAAGGACCAGAGGACATGGTCCGCCAAGCAATGGCGTATTGCCCCAACGACTGCATCACCACGGACGAATAACACAAGGAACGCTTCGCCTCTTGTCCCGATCTTCTCCCTGCCGCCTTCCTCGCCGCTCGCGGGCAACTCCATTCAGGGAATGCGACGTTTCGAAACACACGAGAACTGTGCGGAGCCCTTGATGAATCCATCTCCGCACAGTCATTCACACCCAGCAAGCCTGACCCGGGCCAGCCTGGGCTTAAGTTCCAAAAACCATACTCACATCGTTCAAATTCACCCGCAGGTTTAAGCTCCGGACAGAGCGCCCATGGACATTTGGAGGAGATATCCTCCAGCCTGACTCAATGAATCTAACGTGCTTAAGCCACTGACTATCTCCAGAATTGTGCCCAGATCTGGCAGAAATATCCATTTTTGAAAACTTTTACTCCCCGCACGACTTGTGAATTTAATACAATTTTGTTAAGAACCAGCACAACGAAAACGTGATCGACATAATTGTCGCAAAGTATCCCACCGAAACAAAACGTAAATTGGGTTGGCATTTTTCCAGGCGCGGCATCCCACCCTCAGACATGGGAAGGATGGTTGCGTTTGGATGAGAGAGGCGCATTTTTTGCGCCCATCTCCAAGTGATTCCAAACCACCGACCAGCAGGAGGGTCCCTCATGATTCAGGCGGGCGACACCGCATTCATTCTGATCAGTTCCGCTCTGGTGCTGCTCATGACCCCCGGGCTGGCCCTCTTTTACGGTGGCATGGTCCGGCGCAAAAACGTGCTCGGAACCATCATGCAGAGCTTCGTCATGATCTCCCTGGTGAGCATCGAGTGGGTCTACCTCGGCTACTCCATGAGTTTCGGGCCGGATGTTTCGGGCCTCATCGGCAACCTTTCCTGGGCCGGCCTGACCGGAGTGGGAGCAACACCCAATGCCGACTACGCGCCCACCATCCCGCACACTGTTTTCATGATCTACCAATGCATGTTCGCGGTCATCACGCCGGCGCTTATCACCGGCGCTTTTGCCGAACGTGTCAAATTCAGCGCGTTCGCGATCTTCAGCGTGGCCTGGGCCGTGCTGGTCTACAACCCGGTCTGCCACTGGGTCTGGGGTAACGGCGGATTCTTGAAGAATATGGGAGTGCTCGACTTTGCAGGAGGCCTCGTCGTCCATCTGACCTGCGGTGCGGCTGCCCTGGCTTCAGTGATGATCATCGGTCCGCGCAAGGACCACGGAAAGCGCCAGTTCTTTCCCCACAACCTGCCCATGACGCTTCTGGGCACCGGTCTCCTCTGGTTCGGCTGGTTCGGATTCAACGCCGGCAGTGCCCTGGCTGCCGACGGGTTGGCCGGTTCCACCTTTGTAGCCACCCACTTGGGCGGCATGGCCGGCATGGCCATGTGGACTATTGTGGAGTGGTTCTACCAGGGCAAACCCACCACCTTGGGCGCGGCCTCCGGAGCCGTTGCCGGTTTGGCCACCATCACCCCGGCAGCCGGATACGTCACCCCCAACTCCGCTGTGCTCATCGGCCTGACGGCCGGGTTCTGCTGCTACTGGGCGGTGGTGTTCAAATCAAAAATGCGCTTCGACGACAGCCTGGACGTTGTCGGCATTCATGGCCTGGGCGGACTGATTGGCACCCTTATGGCCGGTCTTCTGGCCACCAAGCAGATCAACCCCAACGGCGCCGACGGTCTTTTCTACGGCAATGCCGCCCAGCTAGGCATCCAGGCTCTTGGCATCGCGATCGTGGGCGCGTATGCTTTTGTCGTGAGCTATGTCATCCTGAAGGCCGTCAACATCTTCATGGGCCTTCGCCTCGACCCTGAAAGCGAGGGGGTCGGCATGGACGTAGCCGAACACAACGAAGCCGCATACAGCGAGTAACCCAAGGAGACGGGCATGAAAAAAATTGAAGTCATAACCCGCCCCCACATGCTTGAGGATGTGAAGCAGGCCCTGACCGCCATCGGTGTGATGGGCATGACCGTCTCTGATGTGAAGGGATTCGGCCGCCAGCGCGGGCATACAGAGGTCTACCGCGGGGCCGAGTATAGGGTTGATTTTCTTCCCAAGGTCAAAATCGAGATTGTTGTTGACGACGACCGGGCAGCCATCGTGGTGGACACCATCCGTGCAGCGGCCCAGACGGGACAGGTTGGGGACGGAAAGATTTTCGTCCTGCCCGTGACGGAAGTGCTGCGCATCCGCACCGGTGAGACCGGGGATGACGCGATCTAGCAGATTCAGCTCCGTAAAACATGAAGGGCGCCGCTCGTACGGCGCCCTTTTTTGTTGGCAGGCTCGATGTTGTGCCCCGAACGAGAAGGTGGCAACCTCCTACAGCTTGCTTCCTAGATGGCACTATCCCCTGGCTTTGGGCCTGCAAGCCCCCTGGCAGCAGCCCCCGGAGAGCATTTCCGAATAGGCGTAGAGGATGCGTCGCTCCCGTTCCACCTGATCGGGTGATGGAGCAGTTATGGGGTTGGCTTGGACCAATTCGGCAAGGTCCTGGTAAAAAGGAATCGCCCGCATTCCGGATGCGAGGGTTTTACCGCTGCCCGCTGCCACGAGTTCGGCGGATTTTGTGTCAGTGGTGAGCACCAAAGGCACTGGCGGCTGGTACAGCCTGGCCGCGGCCAGGGCCTCGCGAACATAGGTGCCAGGCTCGCCGGAACAGAAGATTATCAAGAGAAACGGCATGCAATCAGGGCCAAGAGCGGTCAGATCGATCATCCGGGTGTAGTCCTGGCCATCAACAGGAAAACAGACTCCTGTTTTGGGAACGAGACTCTCTTTCGGATACCCCTTCTCCTCCACGAGCATGCGGGCCAGGGCCTGGCGGAATTCCTCGTAGGAGGTTTCTTCAAGCTCTTCGCCCGTAAGATAGTCGCGGATGACGCTGCCTAAAGATTCTTCATGCATGCTGACCTCACTGACCTCTCATTTAATCTAGCCATCTGGCTTCAACAGGGCAAGCTCGTCATCCTGCGAAACTTGACCCACTTGGGCTTAAAGGCCTATCTCCGCACTTCTTCTCAACCTCAGCAAGCTTAAAACCATGCCAAACCCCCTTTGCCAAGAGATATCCTCCTTTCTGGTCATGGACATCCTGGAGCGCGCCTGTGCTCTGGAACGCCAAGGCAAAAACGTCGTCCATCTGCAGATCGGCGAGCCCGACTTCGACACGCCGGAACCCGTGAAACAGGCCGCCATCAAGGCCATCAAGGACGGGCACACCCACTACACTCATTCGCTGGGCCTCCCCGCCCTGCGCGAGGCCATCAGCGCCTACTACCACCGCACCTACGGGGTAAGTGTCCATCCGGACCGGGTGATCATCACATCCGGCACCTCGCCCGCCATGCTCCTCACCTTTTCGGCGCTCATCCACCCCGGTGACGAGGTGGTGCTCACCGATCCGCACTACGCCTGCTACCCCAACTTCATCACCTACGCCGGAGGGCGGGTGCGCCGGGCCAGGACAAGAGCTCAGGACGGATTCCAGTTCACTCCCGAGACCCTGGCTCCGCACTTGACGGGTTCCCCGCGTGCGGTGGTGGTCAATTCCCCGGCCAATCCCGCCGGAACCCTCATGCCGGACAAGGACTTCGAGGCCATCTGCCGCATGGGGACCACCATCGTGTCCGATGAGATCTACCATGGCCTGACCTATACTGGCCGTGCACGCTGCGCCCTGGAATTCACGGAAGACTGCTTCGTGCTGAACGGCTTTTCCAAACTTTGGGCCATGACCGGATGGCGCCTCGGCTGGGTGATCGCGCCCGAAAGATACGTTCCTGCCATGCAGCGCCTGCAGCAGAACTTCTTCATAAGCGCGGGCAGCGTCGCCCAATGGGCTGGCATCGCCGCGCTTACCGAGTGCGACCAGGATGTGGCGGCCATGGTGGCTGAGTACGCCAAACGCCGGTTGGTCCTCCTGGACGGGCTTTCTAAACTGGGACTCAAGGCTCCCGTGGAGCCCACCGGGGCCTTCTATGCCCTGGTGGATGCCAAGCATCTTGGCAAGGACAGCCTGGCCCTGGCCAGGAACATCCTGGAAAAGGCCCTTGTGGGCGTGACTCCGGGCATCGATTTCGGGCCGGGTGCGGAGGGGTATCTGCGGTTCAGCTACGCCAATTCAGTGGAGAACATTGAGAAGGGGCTGATGAGACTAGAGAAATACCTCCCCTGATTTTTCAAAATGTTTTCTGGTTTTTATTCATTTTTCCTCGTGGCTATCCCCTTAACTCCGCATAGGTGACAGGGGTGGCACTGGAGCAGGCCCTCAAGAGGCGGTCGAAGCCCTGCCCAGGCCAGAAACGGCGGTTGAATCGGTAGCAGAATTCATCGAGGTATTTTTGAAGATGCT